>NZ_JBFBIV010000067.1:0-49787 GCF_040702025.1 Streptomyces sp. NPDC088194
ATCATCCGACAACACCAACTCGGCCTTCGGCCGACCCGTCCGCACCACAGACACAGCCTACCGTTATGAACAGAACTCCCGACTCAGAACACTAGACGGCGTGCCTCATTCGAGGTCGTGCCCGCATCATGATCGGTCCAGCGTGCCCCCGACTCGTCGTCAGCCCTGACGGCCACGGGGTCGTCGGCCGCGCCGGCTCGCGCCTCCTCGCGGACCTGGCCGACGCCGCCACCTGACCCAGCACGTTCTGCGAGGCCGCGGGCCAGGTACGGCCGTGCGGAACCGGCGCAGTTGACCTGCCCTGCCGAACGGGCACGAGGGGACCGGCCCTGGCCGATTGTCTGAAACGCTGCCACATCAGATTGAGGTGCATGTGATGCGCAGCTCCGAAGCGTCACCCCGGCTGCGCACAAGCCCGAGTTGCTCGACGGCGAGCCCGCCCCGGCCCCCGCTGACGCCCTGCCCTACCTCCTCCACCTGCCGGAGGAGTACGACTCCGACGCCGAGCGCAGGTGGCCGCTGGTGCTGTTCTTGCACGGCGCCGGCGAACGCGGCTCCGATCTGGACTCGGCGATGAGCCACGGCATCCCGAAACTGGCGGAGGCCGGCCACGGGTTCCCCTTCGTGATCGTCACCCCGCAGTGCCCCGAATCCAGCCAATGGGTCGCCGAGGTGGACACACTGGGCGGGCTCCTGGACGACGTCGCCGCCGACTACCGCATCGATCCCTCCCGCATCTACGTCACCGGCCTGAGCATGGGCGGCTTCGGCACCTGGAGCCTGGCCGTCCGCCATCCCGAGCGCTTCGCCGCCATCGTCCCGATCTGCGAAGGTCTGCGGGACCAAGGCGTCGACCGCATTCGTCACCTACCGGTCTGGACCTTTCACGGCGAGGAGGACACGACCGTCCCGATCAGGTTCACCGAGGAGATCGTGGCAGGGCTTGAGGCCCTCGGCTCGGACGTCCGCTTCACCCGGTACCCGGGGGTCGGGCACGACTCCTGGACCCGGACCTACGACGACCCCGATCTCTACGACTGGCTCCTCGCCCATCACCGCACCGACCGGGCTGGTGAGAGCTGACCGCGCGGCCATACGGAACAACCTTCAGGCGTCCACCGACTTGGTGGACGGCCGCACCACCACGGCAGCGATGGTGCGGGTGGCGACGTCGACCAGTCCGTTGTCGAGGTGGCTGGGAGCTGACCGTTGACCGGTGGTCAGGGTCTTCTGGTTGCGGGTAGCCGGGCTGGTGCTGTCATTCCCTGCCGGGCATCCGCTGACTGTCACCGTGAGCCCTGGCATGATGGGTGCCATGACGCTGACCCGAAAGGCCGATGGCGCGTAGGCCGCCCGGCGCCGTCCGCGCTCAGCGGTGGCCGGCCCGCACCAGCATTCGTCCCGTCCGTCAGATTCCGGGCATTCCCCGCCGGACTCAGACAGCCATCAAGCAGATCGAAGCCCGCTATCTGGGGCACGGTGTTGTTGCTGACGCCCTGCACCAGTACGAGAGTTTTCTCCGCAGGCCCGGCCGGCACCTGTATCTGCCCTGGCACGATTGCCCTTGTTGCGACCCGTTGGACGCTCGGGACACCCTCGAAGAAGCGCTCCGTCGGCTCCCGCCCGCAGCGCGGGGAGGGCTGGGCGGTATCGTCGCCCGACTCGATGCGGAGTTCCTGCGTCGCACACTGCCCGATCCAAGGGCTGCTTCCCTGAGTTCATGGCATGCGGCAGCGTGGTGGCGGCAGCGGATTCGGGAAATGTGACCGTCGTTCCATTCCCGGGCGACGTCCTCCTTGCCTGGGACGAGACGGACATCATCGAGCGCGTGCTTGTCATCGCCCTCTATCACCGCCAACGGCCTGCGGACGGGAAGCCGTTGGCGGACACGTGCCGACCTCTCTTCGACGAGCTCCGTCGCGTCAGCTCGACGGAGCAGCCCGCGGTACCCGATCCTCGCGGGCTCGTCGCCGACAGCGTGCGGCTGCGGCCGGGCGGGTAGACCGCGTCCTGGTCTCGGGGCTCTGCACGTCCGCTGCCCGGTCTTCCGCCCGGTTCAGAGCGCTTCCCGTTCCTAGTCACCGCCGCCAGTGGTCCCCTTCAGGCTCCGGCGCCGCTTCCTGTCCGAATCCGAACGACGCACCAGATCGCCCGCAGCAAGCGTCACGGTCGCCACACCGCGGACCCAGCGGGGCCCGCCGCGCTCCGCCCACACCACACATACGCACCCGCCAACGGCAAGCACCAGAACTCCGAGCAGCACCAGACCGACCACGATCTCCCCCTCTGTTGCGGTCATCCGCATGGTCCCGTCCATCGTCTCAGACCGGCCAGGAGACTGGCTGACACGCCGTTCGGGTCGATCGCGCGGAGCGGCCCCTATCCGATCCCAGCCGTTCCGCCGAGCAGGTCCGGAGCGGGTAAGCGAGGTTGTGGAGTTCGTTCACCTGCTCGTAGAAGTTCACGTTCTCCCGCGTCGGGCGGGCTCGCCCCCGGTTGGGCCCGTGGCCGACCACGGCGTACCGAAAGGACTCGACCGTCCGACCGTCGCGTCCTCGCTGTCCGGCCGGTCCAGTTGTCACCAGGAGCCCGGACAGCAGCACGTCACAGGGGTTCGGCTTCTCCTTGCTCGCGCCGGCGCGCTCGATCCGGTTGGTCCAGGCTCCCCTCGTCCGGGTGCACGCAGGCACTCCACCTGAACAGGGAGTGGGTCGGCAGGCAGCCGGTATACGCTCCGGCGTCATGGGGACCGACATCACCGTCATGCTCGTCGACTGGGGCCGGGTGACAGCGGTCCCCGCCGCGGAGCGGCTCAGCCTGCTCAACGACGCCGCGTTGGACGACATCGACTGGCTGCCCGTCCCCGGCACCGGCCTGCTCCTGCCGCCGCAGGGCGCGGACTGGCGGATCGGCTTCGACTTCCGCGGAACCATGTCCCTCTACAAGGCCCACTTCTGGGCCGTGGAACGCTGGGACAAGGTCCGCCGGTACTTCCCCGGGTGGCCGCTGCGCGCGGCCCTGGACGACTTCATGGGGCGGCTGGATCTGCTTTACGACTTCTACGGCCTGCCGGAGAACACCGACGGGGCCCGGCTGCTGGGGACCGACCCCGAAGCTCCCCCGGACTTGCTCACCGCCTGTTCCCCGGACAGTGCCGTAGTCGCAGCCGGTCTCTGGCGCCGGGTATCACCGCGCCTGGAGGAGCTGCGGCCGTGCTTCGACCGTCACGCGGCCGAACCTGGGCGTTGGAGCGGCACCTTCGAGGAGTGGACAGACCTGCTGTCCCAGTGGGGCGAGGCGACCGCCGAGGCCCAGCGCCGCGCCTGGGGCATCATCGGCGTGAGATAGTCCGCCGGCCGTTGAGGATGAGCGCGTCGGGAGACGTCCCGGGATTGACTCGTTGGGGTGCGGGTGGCAGCCTGCCAGCGATCGCAAACCGTCTGGTCAGGGGGGAGACCATGCCCTGCTTCAAAGCCGTCCTCCTCGACTGGGTCGGAACTCTCATCGTCCCGAAGTGGGGTCCGGGCCAGATACGGCCCAGGGGCGCCCAGTGGATCGAGCGGTCACTGCGGCACCTTCAACGCGATGTATCCGAGTCGGAGGTGCAGCGGATCAGCGCAGCCCTGAGTGTGGCGGGCCAGCTGTCGGAGGTCGAGCAAGGCTGGGCCGGAGCGGACCTTTCAGCCGCGGCACACTGCGAGAGCTACCTGCGGTGGGTGGACGCCGCGGGTATCGACTCGGACCTGGCCGACCAGATGTACGCGGCGCTGTCCGACGCCACCGACAACCCCTTTGCGGTCGATGCCGAGCCGACCCTCGCGGCGCTGAAGGCGGCCGGACTGAAGGTGGCGATCGTCAGCGACATCCACTTCGACATCCGCCCCGGCTTCATGAAGGCCGGCCTGGAGGAGTACGTCGACAGCTTCGTCCTCTCCTTCGAGCAAGGCGTGTGCAAACCCGACCCCGCTGTCTTCCGCGTTGCCCTTGACCAGCTTGGGGTGCGACCCGACGAGGCACTGATGGTCGGCGATCGCTCCAGCCATGACGGCGCGGCCGTCGAAGCCGGAATCGCGACGCTCCTGGTCCCGCCCTTGACGCACGTCACCGAGGAGCGGCTGCACCTCGTCCTCGCAGCCTGCGGCCTTCCCGTGCGTTGACGGGGCGTTGCCCGTGGCATGGCATCGAGCGACCCATCGCGGATCGGCTACCGCGGGTCCGGTTGCGATCAGGCGTGAAGCCCCTGGTAGGGCAGGTCTCACCACAAGATCATGTCCGCAACCACCAGAGGCTTCGCGTTGGTCAACTATGGTGCCACGCTCGACGTTCCGCGCCACGTCGTGGAGTACCTGTCCCGCCTGCTGGCAGCGAACCGGCGGCGAATCGGCACTCCGCGCGGCAGTCCTGGAGCGCTGCCGACGCCAGGGCATGGCCCACGTGGTCCTCGACGGCACCCTGATCGAGTCAGACCGCCTCGCTGGGGTCCGCGACAACGGCAACGACCTGTGGTTCAGCCAGAAGCACAAGGCATTCGGTGGCCACGTGCAGTTCCTGGCCGCTCCGGACGGCACCCCGCTGTGGGTCTCCGACGTCGAGCCGTTCCACGCCCGATCGTCGCTGAGAAACCGTCACTGACTACCTGGCTTCCAATCCCAAGAAGCACGAGAACGTACGGCGCTGCTTCCACGTCGAACACGGCTCCCCGAACTCGGTCCGAAAGAGTTTCTCTCGGCGAACCGCCCAGCGTGTCGGCCGCCCTGACGGGCCGACAGTTCGATCGCGTCACGCGAAGCTCACTCATTCAGTCGATGGGCAGATTTCTCCCGGCCGCATATCCTGTGAGCGAATCAGTGCAGGGCAGGTTCCGGCCGGCTGTTCCGTTTCGCTCACCGCCACGAGCGAAATCATCGGCCACCACCAAGGGAGATCGCGCATGAACGACTCCGGCAACGCGCGCGAGGTGCCGCGCCGTCAATTCGTCGCGCTCTCCGGGGCCGTCGGTGCGGCGGCTCTCCTGGCCGGTGCGGGGCCGCTCGGGGGCGCCGCCTCGGCGGCCGACCCGGCGCACGCGGAGTCGCCGGCCGACTCCTGCTCCACTTCCCCTCCCGGGGCAGGTCCGAGCTCCTGCCCTCCGGCCCAGTTCCAGCCCCTCTGCGGTAAGCCCACCGACAAGGACCCGCTGTGGAACGACGTGCAGTTCTGCGTGCACGGGACCGTTCCGCCCCCGCCGCAACTCAAGCCCAACTGCCTCAAGATGAGCGCGGATTACATCATCCTGCACGGCATGCCCGAAACCCGGCACAACTATCTCCTGGTCCCCACGTGCCGGATCACCGGTATCGAATGCCCGTTTCTCGAGACCTCCGGTGCGGCGAACTACTGGGACGACGCGTGGCAGAACGCCCGGAGCGGCGGGAGCGTTCCGGTGCAGTACCCGAATATCGGATTGGGGATCAATTCGGCGCTCTCCCGCCAACTCCAGCAGTTGCACATCCACATGGCCGGCATCCGGCCGAGTACGCAGGCGCGGCTGCAGGACCTGGAAAAGATGTCCCGTATCGCCACTCAACCCTCACACTGGGGTTCCCCGCAGTACCAAGCTGCCATCACCGGGGCCGAGGGCTCCGGAGACCGCACGTACCGGGTGCTCAAACTGCCCGACCTCGGGCAGAACCTCTTCACGCTGCTGTACCGGTACGTGGTGAACCCGGCTGGGCTGGACATGGCGAAGCAGACACTGATCGTGGTGCCGAAGATGACGGCCGCCGGGTTCGCCGGGTCCTTCTACGTCCTCAGCAGCGACGACTCGCTCCACGACGGCACGACCACGTGTGACCACCTGCTCGTGTACCGCTGACGCCGCTTCGGCAACGGCCTGCGGCCGGGCAGCGGCGGCCGTGGCCCTCGGGTCCGTACGGACGTGTGACGATGACGCGTATGTCGCGGTGGTGAGGCGGGCGGGTCGGCGTCGGTCGGTCGGTCGGTCCACCGTACGCTCGGCCGACCGCCCGCGGCCCTACTGCGAGTTGTACGGTTCGACGCTCACGGCGGGACCGACAGCTTCCCCACGTACGGACGCGCGCACGCGAACGCAGGTGCCCCAGCACGCCGATCATCTCGACAAGGGAAACCAGGGTCGCCTACCGTGCGCGCATGGCCCTGCACATCACCGCGGACGACGTACAGCGCCTCATACGGGCCGACCCCGGCGAAGACCCCGGCCTCTACATCGTCACCGACGACGACGGCACCGAACACATCGCGGTATGCCCCTGCGAAGGAACCCACTACGGCGCGATCATCAGCCGGACCGAGCTCATGGACCGCACCTCAGGGCACTCCGACACCACCGCCATCACCCAGTTCCTACCAGAACTACAAAACCGCACTGAAGCGATACACTCCGGCAAGACAGCCGACGCTTGGTGAGCCCACACCCGCAACGCCCCCACCGGAAGCCCTCGTCACCGGCCCATGTCAACGGATGCGGCGGCCGGCTGCTGCCGGCGGGGTTTGCTCAGCGCAGGCGATGGTAGACCGCGCCGTCTTTGGTGCGCCCGAGGAAGCCCGCCTCGATCAGGTAGCGGCGCAGCGCGGAGGTGTCCTCGTGCACGGTGGCGATGGCCTCGTTCACCTCTTGCTCGGTGTAGTCACGGCCGGCCGTGAACAGGCGGGCGGTGAGGTAGTCGAGCAGTTGCTCGCGTCGGACGGGGCGACGCGGGATGGCGGTCAGCCGCCCGTGCGCGAACAGGTCGGCCACGCCGTGGGCCGCTTGGCGGACTTCGTCGTCGGTACTCACCAGGCCACCCTGCTGCCACCCGCCGCCGTCGGCAACGCATTTCCGAGCCGGCTCACGAACCGCGTCCGAACGCACACACGCCGCTCATCCGCCGCAGCCGCATGGGCAGAGCTCGGGGTCGGCAGCCGCACGCTCGTTGCGCTGGGGGCCAAGAGGTGTGCGCTGTCGGCGAATGAGGATTGAGGTGGGGGCGCTCAGAATCGGCTGGTGAGTCGATCGGAAGGAAAGAAATGCGCATTCGATCACGCGCGGCGCGGTGTGCCGCGGCTGCCGCTGTCACCGTCGGGGCAGTGACCGCCGCGACCGTCGCTCCGGCTTCGGCCGCGCCGTCCGGCATCAGCACGGGCGCCTGTCCCAGCAAGTACTTCTGCGCCTATCAATCCAGTGGTGACACCCATCCGTGCAAGTGGGAGGACGACGCCCCCGACTGGGACAACTGCTCCTGGGTGCAGGACGGGAAGTTCACGTACGCCGTCTTCAACAACGGCACCTCGGGCGCGGGTGTCACCCTGTATCGGAACCACAACTACAGCAGTCGCATCGGGAGTTGCGTTCCCCGAGGGAAGGTTGTCTACCTCGCCGACAACTACAGCCCCGGCTCATCGAAGTGGAACTGCTGACCGGCTGCCGAACGGTTGCCGGAGGGGGGACCCGGGGGGCGGATCAGGGTTCGGGGTTCCACAGGGGGTGACCGGGCCTGGGGCCGACCAGTTCGTCGAGGAACGCGTCATGCCCGCTGAGGGCGCGGTTCAGCAGGGCGACCATGCCCATGTCGTAGCGGTGCCAGTCCGCCTTGTCCCAGACCACGACCGGCCAGGTGTCCGGGTCCGCGGGCTGGGTCAGCCAGAAGCACTGCTCGCCGCCGACGCCGCCGCCCCAGGCGAGCAGGCCGCCGGGCTCGGGGTGGAAGGGGTACGGGAACGCGTCCGGGTACTTCTCCCGTAGGCCGCGCAGGAGGGCGCCGATCTCGGCGGCCGCGTCCAGCACGGGTCCCAGGGCGGCGATCCCGGTCCCGGTGCCGCACGGGGGCAGCGGGATCAGGGGGGTGAGCCGGCTGCCCACCGTCCCGGGCCCGTAGGCGTCGACGAACGCCCGGTAGTCGGCGGGCAGGTCGAGGCCGTACGCGGCCCGGGTGTCGGCCCAGGGCAGCGCCGGCCCGGCCGTCCCGGGCGCGGCCCCGGTGATCCGCGCGAACGCGGCGATGTCGTCCCGCACCACCGGACCACCACCTGTCAGGGACTGAGGTTCTTTCCGCCCTTCACATTCTGGACCGTGCCGCCGCCGGGTACCGCGAGCGGGTACGGATTCCCGCGGGAGTCCCAGGCGGTGATCTGGAAGGTGAACGCGTACGGGATCACCGCCGCGGTGTCCTTGTACTGGGCGGTCACCGTCATCCGCACGGTTCCGCGCTTGTTGAGGAAGGCGCGGACCGCTGTCTGGATGTCCGTCATCTCACCGACGTTCACGGGCGTGGCCCAGCACGGCGTGAGGTTGCGTTGGATGCCGCGGCCGCCGAACTCCTTGGGTATCAGGTGGCAGCTGTTGACCAGGACCCCCGGCACTCCTGGGAGCAGTGCCTTCGCGCGGCTGCGGGCCGTGGTCATGCCGGGGCTGTTGGAGTTGGAGGCGGTGCCCGTGCCCAGCGGATTCTTCAGGCACGCGGTGGCCGCGGTGGCCCGCTGGTGCGACCCGGTGGGGGCGTAGTAGATCCAGCCCGCCCCGCTGGACTCGGCGACGCCGGCCGGCGGACGCTGCGTCAGGCAGGTCGGCTTGCTGTCCGGCGTGGTGCTGGTCGACGGGGAGGGCGACGGCGAGGTCCCGCCGGAGCCGCAGCGGGCGCCGACCTGGCTCGGGTCGGTCCACTGGTGGGTGCCGGAGCCGTTGACGATGACGAGTCGGTCGACGCGGGGGCCGCCGCCGTTCGCCTCGCAGAGGCTGTCCCGCAGCTGCTGGAACTGCTGTCCTGTCGACAGGAGATGCTCCAGGTCCTGCGTGGTGGCCAGGTCCAGCAGCGGGCCCACGAACGGTTCGAGGTCGAGGCGCAGCACCCGTTCGTATCCGGACCGTACCCGCTGGCCCCCGCCGGCCGAGGAGTCCGGCTGCTCGCCGTTGAGTTGCGCGGCGCCGATGCGTGCCTGCGATCCGAGTTCGGCCGGGCTGCGGACCGTTTCCGTCTTCACGGCGCGTTTGGCCGGCCGGCCCTGCTCGGTGGTCGTGTAGAGGTAGTCAGCCGGGGGTGCCGCTCCTGCGGTCGTGGACGGCACGCTCCAGGTGACGTGTGCCTGCGGGTCGGCCAGCAGCAGAGCCGCGATCTGCTCCAGCACGCGCTGGTTCTCGACCTTGTCGGTGGTGGGGAGGATCGTCCGCAGGTCCTGCGGGTTGTCCAGCCGGCCGGAGTCGACGATCTCCCCCAGGTCGGGCAACTCGCCCTGGTCGTCGGCCCCTTCGAGCGCGTCGACCGACTTGCTGCCCGCCTCGGTGTCGCTCGTCGGCCGGTCCTTCGTCATCTGGTCCAGCAGTTTCGCCACGGTGGGCTTCAGGGGCGTGCCGACCGAGACGTCGTCCGGCTGGAGGCTGCGTGCGTGCAGCCGGCTGCCGACCTTCGGGTCGGAGCCGTACTCGGCGGCCGAGTACACCCAGGCGTAGTCGGTGTGGGTCACCGTCTTGCCGGGCGGGGCGATGTTGGGGCGGGAGCCGCTGACCGTCTTGGACTGCTTGGGCTGCAAGGTGCCCAGCGGGTGGGGCTGGTCGGGCACCTGCGGAAGGGTCAGGTAGAGCGTGGCCGCGCCCGCCTGGTCACCGCTGTTGGTGACCGTGAAGGAGTACGCGCACGGGTCGGTCGTGCACAGGTACGGCGAGTTGCTGGTGATCGTGAAGTCGGGCCCCATCGTCTTGGACGTCGCCTCGGCCGACGTGGCGGGCGGGACGGCGGTCGCCACGGCCGAGGCGGTGGTGGCGGGGACCGAGCCGGCCTGCTCGGTGGTGGCCGGCTTCGGCTCCAGCAGGAGGTAGCTGCTGTAGTCGCTGTCGTCGGCCGGCACGGCGTCCGTACGGGGGCCCGCCGGCACCGCCGCGTCCCCGGTGCGCCGGGCGGAGTGCCAGGTGGCGGACTTGACGGGGCTGTCGCCGCCGGGGTCGCCGCCGATGGCGAGGACGGAGTAGGGGGCCGCACTGGCGAGGACGACCGTCCAGCCCTGGGAGGTGTACGAGACCGCGTTGCGGCCCTGGAACGTCGCGCCGTCCTCCCGCACCGCCTCGGGGTCGGAGGTGACCTGGCGGACCAGCGCGGCGAGCGAGGCCGGCGTCAGCGAGCCGGCGTCCACCCCGAAGCCGTCGAGCATGTAGTAGCCGGAGCGCTTCTGCGGTGCCACCCAGTGGCCGGTGCTCGTCAGGTCCGTGCCGAACAGGGGTTCCTGCTGTGCCCAGAACGCCGAGTCGCCCTTCAGGTAGAGCTGGTCGCCGGACCACGCGAGGGTGGATTTCCCGGCCACCGGTTCGCTGAGGGTTCCCGACGCCTGTCCTGTGCTGTTGACCGTGAGGTTCGCCCGGGTCATGGACCGGTGCTCGGCCGGGGCGTAGACCATCGACAGGTTCACCGCGGGCAGGGCGCTCAACTCCCGTGCCGCAGACGCGCCCTGCCGGGCCGGTGACACGTGGGGAGCCGATGCCTCGTGCTTGGCGTCCCCGGACCCGCCCGATCCGTTGGACCCGCCCGGCCACAGCACGTAGAGCAGGCTCGCCAGTACGGCCAGCGCGACGCCCGTAGCCGTGAGGGACCGGGCGCGCGACTGCCGTAACCACCCGGCCACCGCGCGCGGGGGCCGAGCCGGCGCGCCCGCCGTGGGCGGCCGGGCCGGCGGTGGAGGTATCGCGGGTGGCTGCGGCGGAAGCGACGGCCAGGGCGGCGTGGTGGCCGACGGCGGGTGCGGCGGGTGGGGCGGCCGGGGTGGCGGCGGAGCAGCGGCGGGCGGCTGGGAGGGGAAGGGCGGCGGAGGTGGGGGCGGCGCACCGGTCTCGTCCCGCGCACCGGACTCCGGCTGCTGCCCATGGTCATCCGTCACAGCGACACCCCCAGTTGCTTCCGCCGACCCTGGAATCCGGGTACTCCACGTTACCGACGGAAGCACCCTTGGGGATGAACTTCCTTATGTTTCAGTTGACGACTTGAGTGACGACTCGCGTGCCGATCCGGCGGGGGCTGCCCCCGTCGTCGTGCCCGGTCAGGAGGCGCTCGGGACGGGGCGCTGGGGGCGGCCATCGTAGGAGGCGAGGGGGCGGATCAGCGCGTTGTGGGCGAGCTGTTCGGTGATGTGGGCGGTCCAGCCGGTGATGCGGCTCATCACGAAGATCGGGGTGAAGGCCGGGATGTCGAAGTCCATGAGGTGGTAGGCGAGTCCGGCCGGGTAGTCCAGGTTGGGGTGGATGCCCTTGCGGTCGGCCATGGCCTGCCGCAGCGCGGCGTGCAGGGCGGCCAGGCGCGCGGCTTCGGGGTCGGTGGTGCGGGCGACGAGACGGTCGGTGGCCTCCTGCATGATCGGGACGCGCGAGTCGCCGCGCTTGTAGACGCGGTGGCCGAATCCCATGATCTTGCGCTTCGAGGCCAGGGCGTCGTCGAGCCAGGCCCCCGCGCGCTGCGGGTCGCCGATCTCGTTGAGCATGTGCATCACCGCTTCGTTGGCGCCGCCGTGCAGCGGCCCCTTGAGGGCGCCGATGGCCGCGGTGACCGCGCTGTAGAGGTCGGAGAGCGTGGAGGTGACGACGCGGGCGGTGAACGTCGAGGCGTTGAAGCTGTGTTCGGCGTAGAGGATGAGGGAGATCTCGAAGCAGCGGACCACTTCCGGCTCCGGTACCCGGCCGAAGCACATGTGGAAGAAGTTCTCGGCGTAGTCGAGAGCCGGGTCGGGCTGGATCGGGTCGAGGCCGCGGCGCCTGCGGTGGTCGGCGGCGACCACGGTCGGCAGTTTCGCCAGCAGGGCCAGGGACTTGGCGCGGTTGGCGGCCGGGCTGCCGTCGTCCTCGGTGGGGTCCTCGGCACCGAAGAAGCTGACGGCGGTGCGCAGGACGTCCATGGGATGGCAGGTCTCGGGCAGCCGGAGCAGGAGTTCGGCGGTGGTGCGGTCCAGCGGGCGCAGGGCACGCTCGCGGGCCCGGAACTCGCGCAGTTGCGCGCTGTCGGGCAGATCGCCGTACCAGAGCAGGTGGGCGACCTCTTCGAAGGAGCGGTTCGCGGCAAGGTCCTGGACCGGATAGCCGCGGTAGGTCAGGGAGTTCGTCTCCTGGATGACCGTGGAGATCTCGGTGGTGTCGACGACGACACCGGCGAGACCGCGGTGGATGTCCGGGACCGCGGACGAGGTCGCGGGCGGTGCGGTGCGGGGCATGGGGCCTCCAACGAGGGTGCGGCCGGGCGGGGTTCAGGTGCCGGGCGGGAGGGTGAAGTCGAAGACGGCCGAGTCGAAGGCCGTGTAGTCCTCGTAGCCGAGGACTTCGTAGAGCCGGGAGCGGGTCTGCATGCGGGGCAGCAGGGACTCCTGGGTGCCCTCGGCGGCCAGCGTGCGCAGGCCGTCCTCGATGGCGCCGCTCGCGAGGCGGAAGAGGGTGACCGGGTAGAGGGCGATGTTGTACCCGAGGTTCTCCAAAGTGGCCGCGGTCAGCAGCGGGCCCTTGCCGAACTCGGTCATGTTGGCGAGCAGCGGCACGTCGAGGGCTTCGCGGAACGCGGCGAACTCCGCCTCGCCGGCGAGGGCTTCGGGGAAGATCGCGTCGGCGCCGGCGTCGACGTACGCCTTCGCCCGGTCGATCGCCGCCTGGATGCCCTCGACGCCACGGGCGTCGGTACGGGCCATCAGCAGGAAGTCGCCGTCCCGCCGGGCGTCGGCGGCGGCCCGTACCCGCTGCACCATCTCCTCGCGCGTCACCAGTGTCTTGCCGTCGAGGTGGCCGCAGCGCTTGACGCTGATCTGGTCCTCCAGGTGCATTCCGGCCAGGCCCGCGTCCTCGAAGAGCTGGATGGTGCGGGCGGCGTTGACCGGCGCGCCGAATCCGGTGTCGGCGTCGATCAGCACCGGCAGGTCGGTGACGCGGGTGACCTGCTGGGCGCGGGCGGCGACTTCGGTCGAGGCGGTCAGGCCGATGTCGGGCAGGCACAGTTCGGCGGCCAG
The DNA here is from genome assembly GCF_040702025.1 of Streptomyces sp. NPDC088194. NCBI lineage: Bacteria > Bacillati > Actinomycetota > Actinomycetes > Kitasatosporales > Streptomycetaceae > Streptomyces > Streptomyces sp. NPDC088194. The sequence continues at coordinate 12,958 of NZ_JBFBIV010000067.1, forward strand.
CACAGCGCCGGAGAGGTAGACCGCTTCGAAGCCGTGTTCCTCGATCAGCTTCGCCGAGTAGGGGTTGATCGCGCCCGGCATCCGCAGCAGCCGGCCGGAGGCGAGGTGCTGCCGCAGCGCGCGGCGGCGCTGGGCGGGTGTGGTGCGGGTGTGCAGCATCAGAACAGGCCCTTCGGGAGCTGCGCGTCGTAGGCGGCGACCGCGTCCGTGTCGACCGCCGGGAACAGGCCGGTCAGCCCGGCGCTGTCCAGATCGGCGAGCCGGCCGGCGGCGTCCAGGAACGCCTCCTGCGCGCCCGGCGTGGCCACGCCCTCGGTGAGGGCGCGGAACTTGCCCGTGTAGCCGGCCCGGTCGAAGGGGCGGGCGCCGGCGGGGTGGGCGTCGGCGACGGCGAGTTCGTCCTCGATCACCGTGCCGTCGGTGAGCGTGATCACCATCCGCCCGCCGAACGCCCGGCGCTGCGGGTCGGGGTCGTGGTAGCGGCGGGTCCAGGCCGGGTCCTCCACCGTGGAGACCTTCTGCCACAGCTCGACCGTCTCCGGCCGCCGGGCGCGCTCGGGCGCGTACGAGCGCTCGTGGTGCCAGGTGCCGTCCTCCAGGGCGACCGCGAAGATGTACGGCACGGAGTGGTCGAGGGTCTCGCGGCTGGCGTGCGGGTCGTACTTCTGCGGGTCGCCGGAACCGGAGCCGATCACCTGGTGGGTGTGGTGGCTGGTGTGCAGCACGACGCCGGCCACGTCCCTCGTCGAGCCGATCCGCTCCCGCAGCCGGCGGGCGAGGTCGATGACCGCCTGGGCCTGGTACTCGGCCGAGTGCTCCTTGGTGTAGGTGTCGAGGATCGCCCGGCGCGCCTCGCCGGGCTCCGGCAGGGACACCGTGTACGACGCCTTGGGCCCGTCGAGCATCCAGGCGAGGAAGCCGTCCTCGCCCTCGTAGATCGGGGAAGGGGCGCCCTCGCCGCGCATCGCCCGGTCCACCGCCTCGATCGCGGCCTTGCCGGCGAAGGCCGGCGCGAACGCCTTCCAGCTGGAGATCTCGCCCTTGCGGGACTGCCGGGTCGCGGTCGTGGTGTGCACCGCCTGCCCGACCGCCTGGGACACGACGCCGGTCGGCAGCCGCAGCATCGCGCCGAGGCCGCAGGCGGTGGCGGCGCTGAGGTGCGCCACGTGGTCGATGCGGTGGGCGTGCAGGCAGATGCCCTTCACCAGGGCGACGTGGATCTCGTAGGCGACGATGATCCCGCGCAGCAGGTCGGCGCCGGAGCGTCCGGTGTGCTGGGCGACCGCGAGCAGCGGCGGGATGTTGTCGCCGGGGTGGGAGTACTCGGCGGCGAGGTAGGTGTCGTGGAAGTCCAGCTCGCGCACCGCGGTGCTGTTCGCCCACGCCGCCCACTCGGGTGACACCCGCCGGCCCGGGTCGGTGCCGAAGACGCAGGCGCCGGGCGCCGCCGAACGCGCTGCCGCCCCTGTTCCGGCCGCCGCAGCCGCCGCCACCCCGGTTCCGGCCGCCGCACCCGCTGCCGCCCCCGTTCCGGCCACCGGGTGCGCGGCCGCCTGGGACCGGGCCACCGCAACCGGGCGGCGGCGCAGGGACGCGACCGCGACCGACGCGTTGTCGATCACCCGGTTGACGGCCATGGCCGCGGCCGCCGGGTCCAGGTCGGCGGTCTCCTGGGTGCCGGTCGCGACGGAGGCCAGCTTCCAGGCGAGCTGCTCCTCGCGCGGCAACCGGTCGGCGCTGGGATGGACACGTACCTGATGGTCGATCACGGGACTCCTCACGGTGTTCGTCGGTACGGGACCGACGACGCCCGGGAACTCGCTCGTCCGGCGCGGGTCCCGTCGGCCTCCACCGCCGAGCATTCACCCGGCCCGCGGTCCGGGCGAGCGCTCCACATTGCTGAATCCGTACAGCCGCACCTTGCGGATCTGCGAATTCTGCGAAATGTGCGGATGATATCTTCACAAGGACGACAGGGACGACAGGGACGACAGGGACGGCGCAGCGGCACCCGGCACGCGTCCGCCGCGGCGGAGAAGCGGGCGGAGGGCACATGGCGCGAACGGCCGGACGGAAGATCTACGCGCACGCCAAGCTGCGGCGGCTGCGTGCCGAGCGCGGCATGAACCAGGTCGAACTGGCCCGCGCGCTGGGCATCTCGACCAGCTACCTCAACCAGATCGAGCACAGCCAGCGGCCCCTGACCGCCCCTGTGCTGCTGCGGATCGCCGAAGTCCTGGGCGTGGAGCCGGAGTTCTTCTCCGAAGCCGCCGAGGAGCGGCTCGGCACCGACCTGCGGACCGCGCTCGGCGACGAGGCCACCGATGTGTCCGTCCCCGCCGAGGAGGTCGCCGAGGTCGTGCGCGACCATCCGGAGGTGGCCCGCGCCCTGGTGGCCCTGCACCGCCGCTACCGGGACGCCGCGGAACAGGTCGCCGCCCTCGCCTCCGCCGACGCCCCCGCCTCACGGATCAGCACCCTGCCGCCGGCCGAACCCCACGACGAGGTCCGGGACTTCTTCTACGCGCACCACAACCACTTCGGGCAACTCGACAGTGCAGCCGAACGCGCCGCCCGATCCTGGGGGCTGGACTCCGCGCGTACGGCGGCGGACGTCCTGCGCCGGCGTCTGGCCGAGCGCCATCACGTCACGGTCGTGCAGGCGACCCGCCGGCGGTCGGCGGACGTGCGGCACTTCGACGCGGCCCGCGGCCTGCTGATCCTCTCGCCGTGGCTGACCGACGGCAGGCAGGCGTTCCAACTCGCCACGCAGATCGCGCTGCTCGAACACCGCCCGCTGCTCGACACCCTCATCGACTCCGCCGACCTCACCTCCCCTCAATCCGAGGACCTGGCCCTGATCGGACTGGCCAACTACTTCGCCGGTGCGCTGCTGATGCCGTACACGGCGTTCCGCGCGGCCGCCGAGGAGGTGCGGTACGACATCGAACTGCTCCAAGCACGCTTCGGGGTCGGCTTCGAGACCGTCTGCCACCGGCTCAGCACCCTGCAACGCTCAGGAAACCGCGCCCGCGGAGTGCCGTTCTCCTTCCTCCGCGTCGACCGGGCCGGGAACGTCTCCAAACGCCAGTCCGCCACCGACTTCCACTTCTCCCGCTTCGGCGGCACCTGCCCGCTGTGGACGGTCTACGCGGCGTTCTCCTCCCCCGGCCGCATCCTCACCCAGGTCGCCGAAATGCCTGACGGCAAACGCTACTTCTGGGTCGCCCGCACCGTCTCCCGAGGCGGCGCGGGACACCACGCGCCCCGCGCCGAATTCGCCGTCGCCCTGGGATGCGAGCTACGCCACGCCCACCGGCTGGTCTACGCCGAAGGCATCGCGCTGGACGATCCGCGTGCCGCGACCCCCATCGGACTCGGCTGCCGGATCTGCGAACGCCGCGACTGCGCCCAACGCGCCAGGCCGCCGGCCGGCGGCCGGCTCGCGGTCGACCCCGACCGCCGCACCTACGTCCCCTACCCCGTGGAAAGCTCCGACAGCGCCACCTGACACCGCAAGGGGACGATCTCCGCTTCGCGGTCCTCGCCGTCGCGTCCCGGGTGGGGAGCCCTCAGTAACCGCTGGAGCCGAAGTCGTTCTTGTGGGCCTGGTAGTGAGCGTCGTTCGCGGCGATGACCCGGTCGACGGCCTTGGCCACGTCGCTCTTCTCCGGGGGCTGCCGACGCCGGTCGCTCGCCGGCGCCCCGAACGTCGGCCCCGAACTCCGGCGCCGGCTGCGGGCATTGCGCAGCTCGTCCCACTTGTGTGTCGGCCACCACCAGTCGGTGTTGTCCCAACGCCCCGGCACGCGGACGCGATGGTCGTGCCACTGGAACGGGCGCATCGCGGTGACGCGTCCGTCCGAGGCCATCCGTCGCAGCACGTCGCGGACGGCGTCGGCGGATGTCCTCCCGGCAGCCGGGGCGTCCGCGGCCAGGCCCCGCTCGACGTCGATCGCCGCCGCGATCGCCTCGGCCGACGCGGGTGTCTCCAGCGCCAACACGACGCGCACCACGACGTGTTGCGAGGGCCGATACCGCGGCTGCCGCACCACGGGGTCATCCGGTACCGCCTGCTGCGCGCGAGGCCGCAACCACCTCGGCATCCTCATGGCCCCTCCCCCTCCGGCGAGTCGACACCACTGCGTACCAGCGTAGCCCGCGCGTCTCGCCCGGGGCGGTGTCCGCATGCCCAGGAATCAACCCTGACAGGCCGTGGAGGGGGACACTGGTCTCGTACGCACGGCAGCGCCGGCGTGCCGGGGGAAGGGGAGACGATGGCTCGGGGAACGCGTGCGGACGAGGCCGACCGCGAGGCACTGGCGCGCGCACGGCGGGCGGCCGAAGAGCACCGCCTGGGCGGCCACGTCCTGACAGAGCGACTCGGCAGTCGTACCGGTGGACTCGGATGCGCCTCGACGGCTCTGGCGGTCCCCCTGACGGTGGTGGGTATCGGCTTGCTCCTCGGCCCGTACCCCACGACGGCCCGTACGATCGCGGCCGTGCTGCTCGTCTGCGCGGTGGCGATCCCCGTCATCGGCATCCGGGCCGAAGGCCGGCTCCACCACCGCGACACACGGCTGCACATCTTCGACCACGGCCTCGTGGTCACCAGGTCCGGCCACCACGCCCTGTGCGCCTGGCCGGACCTCCGCATCGAGGAGCGCACGGAGCACGGGACGTACGGCAGCGGCGGACAGCGGTTCACCGCGCACTGGCTCCACCTGTCCGCGCACGGCGACCCCCTGTGCCGGCTCAACACCCGAAGCCCCGCCGCCCGGCACGTCACCACCGAGCACTGACGCCGCGGGCAGCGGCTCGGGCGCCGTCCGCGGTCAGCAGGGTCAGTGCCTCGGTCAGCAGGGCCACGACCACCGGATCGGCGACCAGGTCCGGGCCGAAGACCTCGGTGAACGCGAGGAGCCGGCCGACGACCTGGCCGGCCGAGGTGCAGCCCTGGACGGCGGTGCGCAGCTCGGGGGCGAGCGGGTCGTCCAGGTCGCGCGGGGCCCCGGTGTCGGTGCGGTCGGTCCACACCCAGCGCATCCAGGCCGCCACGGCGAACGCGGTGCGGCGCGGCTCGACACCGGCGGCCCGGCAGGCACGGATCGTGGCGAGCAGCCGCTGCGGGAGCTTCTGCGAACCGTCCATCGCCACCTGCGCCGTCCGGTGCCGCAGCGCGGGGTTGGCGAAGCGCCGCAGCACCCCGTCCGCGTACTCCCGCAGGTCCATACCGGCCGGCGCGTCGAGGGTCGGGATCACCTCCTCGGCCAGCATCCGCTCGACCAGGCCGGCGAAGCCGTCGTCGGCCACGGCCGCCGCGACACTCGTGTCGCCGGCCAGCGCACCCAGATAGGCCAGCGCCGAGTGGGCGCCGTTGAGCATGCGGAGCTTGACCTGCTCGTAGGGGTGGACGTCCGCGGTCAGTTGCGCGCCGACCGCCTCCCATGCCGGGCGCGGGCCGGCGAAGTCGTCCTCGATCACCCACTGGCGGAACGGTTCGGTGACCACGACACCGGCGTCCTCCACGCCCAGCAGCGCGGCCACCCGCTCCCGGTCGGCCTCGGTCGTGGCCGGCACGATCCGGTCCACGACGCCGCTGGGGAACCGGACCTGGGCGGCGATCCACGCCTGCAACCCGGCCGCCTCGGCGGCAGGCAGCAGGTCGACGAACTCCGCGACCAGGCCGCGCAGCGTGGCCCACCCGCGTCACCGAGGCACGTGCGGCCGACGCCGACTTCGCCGCCTGCGTGCCCGGCATCCACCTGGAGGGTCCCTACCTCTCCGCGCACGACGGCTACCGGGGCGCCCACGACCCCGATGTCCTGCGGGACCCGGACATCGCCGAGTTCACGGACTGGCAGCGGGCCGCGGACGGCCTGATCAGGATCGTCACCCTGGCTCCCGAACGCGCGGGGGCCGAGGAGTTCACCCGGTACGTGACGCGGCGCGGGGTGACCGCGTCCATCGGGCACTCGGCCGCCTCCGCGGCGGACGTCGAGTCCTTCTGCCGGGCCGGCGGCCGGCTCTCGACCCATCTCGGCAACGGGCTCCCGGCGACCGTCGAGCGCCACGACAACGTGCTCTGGCCGCAGTTGGCGGCGTCCGGACTGTGGGCGACCTTCATCGCCGACGGCCACCACCTGCCGGCTCCGGTGCTCACCGCGCTCCTGCGCGCGAAGGGGCCCGGTCGCAGCGTCCTGGTCAGCGACGCCGTCACGGTCGCCGGCTGCCCGCCCGGCGACTACCGGACCGCGGTCGGCGGGAACGTCACGGTCGAGGACAGCGGCCGGGTCTCGCTGCGGGGAACGCCCTACCTCGCCGGCAGCGGCGCCTCGTTGGCCCAGTGCGTCAGGTGGGCCTGCGCCGGCGCCGGCCTGCCGACCGCCGATGCCGTCGCCATGGCCACCCGGCACCCGGCGGACCTGCTCGGCCTGGCCGACCGGGGCCGCCTGGCGGTCGGTGCGCGCGCCGACCTCGTCCAGTTCGAGCGCGACGGCGACGGCCGGCCCGGCGCGGTCCGCACCACCGTCGCCGGCGGCGTCGTGCGCTACTCGGCCGCCTGAGGTCCGTCGCGTGCATCTCCGCGGCACCGGCCGCGCCGCCCGGCGCGCCACACGACCACCGCCGGCCGCACGTCACCGCGGCCGGACCGCTCGCCGGGGTCACCGCCCGCCGGGGTCACCGCCCGCTGCCGCGTACCGCGTTCCGGCTCCCGACGCCCAACTGCCCTGCCGTCCCTCCGCGTTCGGCGGCGCGATCAGCGACATCGGGCGCCGCGCACCTGGCAGGATGGCCACCGCGGGGCGCAGGGCCGCAGCACGCCTGACGACCTCCGCACACCTGGGAAGAGGGGACATCGTGCACAGCGCCGACCACCGCAGGACCGATCCCGCATCGGGCGAGGAGGGCGCGGGAGTGGTCCTCGACGCCGGTGACGGCAGGACCGTGGTCACCTCGCCCCCGCCCTCCGTCCTCGGCGACGGCCCCGTGAGCGTGGAGTCGCTGCGGCACAACAAGGTGAACGCCGCCGTCTTCGGCATCTGGCGGGTGCGCGGTCCGCGACGATCGGCGGTGGTCAAGGTCGCCCGCCCGCCCGGCATCGAGACGAGCAGGTACTGGCCCACCAGCGGCGACCCCGCGCACTGGAACTACTGGCGGCGCGAGGTGTCGGCCTACGAGTCGGGCCTCGCCGCCACGGCCTACCGCGACGCCGGCATCGTGGCACCGGAGCCGCTGAAGATCCACGCCCGTGCGGACGGCCTCGTCGAGGTGTGGCTCGCGAACGTCGAGGGCAGCGAGGGTTTCGCGTGGTCGGTGCCCCGGATCGCGCGCTTCGCCCGTGAGTTGGGCGCGGGCCAGGCCCGGTGGGCCGGCCGGGTCCCCGAGACCGCCTGGCTGTCGCGGGGATTCCTGGCGCAGTACCTGGCCGAGGGCCCGGCGCTGTCCGTGGACGTGCGGGACGCCGACTGGGACCACCCGAGCGTGCGGGTGTGGCCGGATCGGCTGCGGGCGGGGCTACGGCGGTTGTGGACCGGGCGGGAGCGGGTGCTCGCGGCGGCGCGGTCGGCGCCGCGCACCCTGTGCCACCTCGACCTGTGGCCGGCCAACCTCATCGACGACGCCGGCCGATCGACCCTGCTGGACTGGTCGTTCACCGGGGAGGGCGCGGTCGGTGAGGACCTGGCGAACCTGGTCGTGGACTCCTTCAGCGACGGGCTGATGGACATCGGCCTGCTGCCCGAGGTCGCGCAGGCCGCCACCGACGGCTACCTCGAAGGGCTGCGCGACGGCGGCTGGTCGGGTTCGGACGCCGATCTGCGCGGCGCCGTCGCGGCGTGCGGCGCGGCGAAGTACAGCTGGCTGGGCCCCGCCGTACTCGGCCGAGCCGTCCGCGACGACCTCGGCACGTCCTCCTACAACAGCGACGGGTCGGCCGCGGAGTCGGCCGCGCGCCTGACGCCGCTGCTCACCCTGATCGCCGAGTGGGCGGAGACTGCGGGCAGTTGAGGCCCCACTCGCTCCCCCGCCCCTCCGCCGTGCACGGCCCGCCGCGGGCCGCTTCGGTGGCCGCCACGATGCGGCGGGCGCGATGACCGGCCGACCCGACGGCACCCGGCCGGCGTTCGTCCGCCCTCGTCAGACGGGTGCGCAGATGTCCCGCGCGGTGCGGGCCGCGCGCTGCGCGGTCAGGTCCAGGGCTTCCGCCGAGACGCCGAACAACCCCTGGCGCAGGAAGACCGCGATCCCGTGGGCCGCGGCGGCGACGCGCAGCAGCAGGTCGTAGGCCGCGTCGTCATCGGGGGCGAGTCGTACGGCGGCCGGCATCAGCGCGGCCAGCAGGTCCTCCCCCGCGGCGGCGAGTTCCGGGTGCTCCGCCTTGTCCAGCCCGGTGGAGAAGGTGACGTCGAACAGGGCGCGGTCCTCCGCCGCGAAACGGACGTAGGCGGCCGCGAAGGCCGCCATCTGCTCGACCGGGTCGTCGGTGCGGGCCATCACCCGGGTGAAGCGCTCGCGCTGTTCGCGGTAGCCGCGCTCCGCCAGCACGGCGAGCAGGGCGTCGCGGTCGGCGAAGTGCTTGTAGGGGGCGGCGGCGCTGACCCCGGCGCGGCGGCTGGCCTCGGCCAGGGTGAAGCCGTGGGGCCCGCGCTCGGCGACCAGGACCAGCGCGGCCTCTTCCAGAGCGCGCCGAAGGTCACCGTGGTGCCGGCCGGTGGGCCGCTTGCCAGGGGGAGCCATGGCGGTAAGGTTAACAGCATTCACCAGGTAAAGAGGATTAACCTCGGAGGTGCCCGCCATGCCGTCCCCCGCAGCCCGCTTCCATCACGTCAGCCTCTCGGTGGCCGACCTGCCCGCCCAGGAGCGCTGGTACGGCGCCGCGTTCGGCCTCGACCAGGTCGAGGAGCGCGTCGACCTGCCCTCCGCCGGGGTGCGTACCGCCGTCCTGTCCGACGGCCGCGGCCTGCGCGTGGAACTGATCGAGCGCAGCGGGTCCCGGCCGGTGTCCCACCCCGATCCGATGGCTGCCGCGGCCGATCGGACCTTCGGCCATCTCGCGCTCCAAGTCCCCGACCTCGACGCGGCGTTCGCCCACCTCACCGGGGACTGCGGGGCGCGGACCGTCTCTCCCCCGGCGCCGGGCGCCACCGCGGGCATGCGCTACGCCTACGTCCACGACCCGGAGGACAACCTGCTCGAACTCATCGAGGTCCGGTAAGGCCGCGCGGGGCCGTCGGGGGCGGGTCGGCCGGGTCGCGCAGGGGGCGGATGATGATGTCGCCGCTGCCCTGGTCGGCCAGGGTGAGGGCCTCGGCGTGGTCGCGGGCCGCCTGCTGGAGCGCGTCGACCGCCGCTTTGGCCGCGGTGGCGCCGTCGCCGTGGCCGGTGCGGTAGAGCGTCCGCGTGATCTGGCTGCCGGTGACGGGCAGTCCGGTCACCGTGACCTGGTCGAGCCGCGCGGCGAGATACGCGGGCAGCACCGCCGCTCCGACCTGCCCCGCCAGCATCGCCTTGACGGCGATCACGTGGTCGGCGAGATGCTCGACCGAGGGTGTGACCCCGTGGGCGGCGGCGAAGCGGGCGAAGGCGCGGCCGCGCGCGGAATGGGCCGGGGCGCTGATCCAGGGGCGGCCGGAGAGCTCGGCGGCGGTGGGCATGCCCCAGGCGGCCGGGACGACCAGCCGGTACTCGTCCTCGCTCAGTACCTGCGCGCGCACCGCCGGCGGCAGCGGCAGCGCCGTGTCCCGGTCGTCCACGACGACCAGGACGTCCAACTCGCCCAGCCGCAGCCGCCGCAGGCCCTCCGGCGGGGAGGTCTCGGTGAACCTCGGCTCGACCTGCGGGAACCACCGTTCGAGCAGCCGCAGCGCGGGCACCGCGATCCGGGCGAGCACTCCCGAGGGGGCGCCGATCTCCACCGGGCCCTGCACGAGCCCGCGGTTCGCCGTACCCAACTGCTGTGCGGCGGAGGTGAGTTCGTGGGCGATGCGCTCACCGGCCGCGGCCAGCAGCCGTCCGGCCGCGGTGAGTTCCAGCCGCGGGCCGGAGCGGTCCACCAGGGCGAGGCCGACCTCCCGTTCCAGGCTGGCCAGTTGCTGCGAGACGGCCGACCGGGTGTGCCCGAGGGCCCGCGCCGCGGGGGCGAGCCCGCCGTGGTGCGTGATCGCGTGCAGGACCAGCAGGCGCCTCGGATCGAGGTCCATCCGCGTTCGCCCTCCTCTGGCCCGGTCGCGTTCCTCCGACCCGGCTCCAACTCCGGCGACATCGTGCCATGGCGTCGCGCCCGGCACCAGTTCCGCTGGCGGGGGGTGGAAAGCGTCGCTGTACGAGGGAGCTGCCCCGCGGGCGTACCGGTGCCAGACTTGCCGGCGACCCCAGGGCTCCGGCCGGCAACCGCCCTGGTTCCGCCCGCCCGGAAACGGGTCCCGCCCTGAGGAGGCCGCACATGGCACGTACCTTTCCGCCGCGCCGACGGACATCGGCCGCTGTCGTACTGGCCGTGGCGTGCGCGCCGTTGTCGGCCTGCGGCCCGGCCCACCACGCGGCCGCCGCCCCCGCCGGCTCCACGGCCCGGCCCAGCGCCGCCGCCAGCGCAGGGGGCTCGACGGGCGCGGGCGGCTCAGGCGGTGGCAGCGCCGGTAGCAAGCCCGGCGCCGACACCAGCGCCGGCGGCACCTCGTACGTGCTCACCGCCCCGCGGACCGCGGCCGGCTACCCGCAGGGGCAACCGTCGGCCGACGTCATCAAGCGGGTGAACAGCGACCTCCAGCAGTCCGCCAAGCAACTCGACGTGTCCGGCACGGCGGTGCACGCCTACTACGACGACCGCGCGGACGGCGCGTGGATCTTCTACAGCGGCGTCAACGGCACCGGCTTCGACCCCGGCCATCTGCACGACGCCCTCGACCGGCCCCCGGCCGTCAAGGAGGACGGCGCGGGCGACCGGGTCACCACCAGCGCCGCCGACGCCGACCCCGGACCGCACGGCGGGCGCGCGATCTGCAACACCTACATGATCGAGAACGCGATGCTCGCCACCGCGGCCACCACGTGCTCCTGGTTCACCCCGACCACGGCCGCCGCCGTCACCCTCGTCATCAAGGGGGACGGCACCAACACCAAGATCGGCTTCACCGCGGCCGACGTCGCCCCCGTCATGCGCGCCATCCGCGCGGCCGTGGAGAAACCCCGGCCCTGACCCGGCGGGTGCGCGGTGATCGAGCCGGCCGGCCAGGAGTGCCGCCGACGACCAAGCGGCGCCCGCCAGTTGTCAGGGGCTGCCCGTGTCAGAGGCCGCCCGTGTCAGGGGCCGCCCGTGTCCGTGGCTGCCCGTGTCCGTCTGTGTCAGTGGCCGAAGTCGAGGCTGTCCCCCGGCGCCGGCTTCAGTCCCAGATCCGCGGGCCCGATGCGCGTCGGCTCTGCGGTGCTGAGGCCGGCGGGTCCGCCGCGCAGCACCCGCACCGCGTCGTCGGCCGCGCTCGCGTACGACGTGCCGATCGCGAGTTCGGCCGCGCCGTCGCCGTTCAGGTCCTGGATCGCCAGCGTGGGCCGCGTCGAGAGGCCGGGCACGCTCATCGCGTTCTCGACGGTCAGGCCCTTCGGTCCGCCGCGCAGCACCAGCGCCACCATCGTGCCGTCCTTGGCCGGGACGGCGAGCGCGACGTCGGCGTAGCCGTCGCCGTTCACGTCACCCGTCGCCGGCGCGTACCCGAAGTCGCAGCGCGAGGAGTCCGGTGCACCGGGCAGCCCTGGTGTCTTCGCGCTGATCGCGGTGGGCTTCAGGCCGGTGCTCTGTCCGCTCTGTCCGCCGTATGCGACCATCAGCCGGCTGCCGCCCTCAGGCGTGGTCTCGTCGCCGATGCTCTCGCAGGTGAGGCCGACGATCACATCGGCGTAGCCGTCGTGGTTCACGTCGGACGTGAGGGTGGACGCGCCGTACAGGTCCTTGCCGTTCGCGTCCTTGAGGCGCGGGCCCTTCTTCAACACGCCGTCGGCCGCCCCGAGGTACACGACGGTGGCGCGGGGGGTCGGGGCCTCGTCCGCGAACACGTGCGACCAGGTGACCACCACATCGTCCTTGCCGTCGCCGTTCACGTCGCCGATCGCGGTGGGCCGGGCGGTGTAGTACGACGGGTTGTCGGGGGTGAGGTCGAGTGTCGTGGTGCGGGCGGGTTTGCCCGCGCGGGTGAACGGGCCGAAGCGGATCGTCACCTGGCGGTCCGTGCCGCCGGTGGTGCCGCCGGTCGTGACGAGGTCCGCGTGACCGTCGCCGTCGAAGTCGCCGACGAGCGGTGCGGCGCCGGTCAGCTCGACCGCTCCGGAGAGTTCCTTCCTTCCGCCCCAGACCACGAAGACCGTACTGCCGCCGGCCTGCGTGATGAGGTCGCTGCGGCCGTCGCCGTCGAGGTCGGCCGTGACCGTGTCTCTGCCGAACCCGCCGCCGGTGCCCGCCTTGCCCAGGCCGAGGCTGTCCTGCGTGATCACCTGGTGGCGCCGGACGTCGGGGCCGGCCGCCGAGCCGTAGACCACGGCCACGTAGCCGGCGGCGTACTTGCCGTTGACCGTGGCGGAGGTGTCGGTGAGGACGAGGTCGGCGTGGCCGTCGCCGTCGAAGTCGGGGTGGAGTCCGGTGGTGGCCGTGGCGGAGGGCGGGGCCGTGACGGCCGTGGTGGCCGTGCCGGTCGGGGACTCGCTCGGTGGGGCGGCGGAGCCGGGCCCGCCACCGGGAGCGCCGCAGGCCGCTGCCGCGGTCAGGGCCAGAACGGCGAGAAGTCGCTTCCGCATGCGGGTTGGACCCGGGCCGGCCCCGAAGGGTTGTGCGGGCGGCCCGGATCAGCCTGGTCGCTACCCGCGCGTCGCGATGAGTTCCGCGGCGTGCGGCAGTCGTACTGTCGAACCCGCTACCTAGGAGGAACCCCGATGCGCAAGGTGACCTATTCGATGGGCGTCTCGCTCGACGGCTACATCGTGGGGCCGGACGGCGACCTCGACTGGGGGGCGCCCGACGGGGAGCTCTTCCGCTTCGTCACCGACGAGTTGCGGGGTATCGGCGTCCACCTGATGGGGCGGCGGCTGTACGAGACGATGCTGTACTGGGAGACCGCCGACCAGGACCCGTCGCTCGACGACTCCATGCTGGAGTGGGCCCGGCTCTGGAAGCCGCTCCCGAAGGTGGTGTTCTCCACCACGCTGTCGGAGGTGCAGGGCAACGCCCGCCTGGCCTCCGGAAGCGTGGCCGAGGAGATCGCGAGGCTGCGGGCCGAGCCGGGGGAAGGCGAGATCGCGATCGGCGGTGCGGCCCTCGCGGCGCAGGCGGCCGCGGCGGGTCTGATCGACGAGTACCGGCCCCGGGTGCACCCGGTGCTGATCGGCGGCGGCACTCCCTACTTCTCCCGGCACGAGCACCGGGTGGACCTCGAACTCCTGGAGACCCGCACGTTCGGCTCGCGCGTCGTCTGCTTCCGCTACCGCGTTCCGCGCTGAGGGCGCTGCCGCGTATCCAGGCGCGGCTCCCCCGTATCCAGACGCGGCTCCCCCGTATCCGGGCGCGGCTGCCGTTGTCGTCCTGGCCGGCGGAGCACCGGCCCCGTACGGCTGTCCGGGCCTGCGTGGAGACAGGTGATGACGCCGGAGTGGACGGCACCGACCAGCCACCCGATCGGCACCACGGCGCGTCCACGGCCGGTGGGACATCCGTGCAGAACGACCATCACCGTGTAGAGGAAGAAGCAGGGACAGGTGAGATGGACGTACCGGGTGATGGCCTCCCGGGTGGCCGGGTCCTGGGTGAACGCCTCGGCGATCGGGCCGGCGGCGGCGACCACCGCGAGCGGGAGCGCGAAGGTGGCGCCCAGCGCGGCGAGCAGCGAGCGGCGCAGCCCCTCGCGCACCCGGGCGTGCAGGCCCGCGGCCCGGTTGCGCGACGAACGTCGTCGGTGCGGACCACAGGTCCAGGAACGCCGTCGCGGTGAACGTCCAGAGCTGCCGATGGCGGGTGCGATGATCTTGCAGTGCCTCGGGGGATCTCGGCGCCGGAGCCGTCCTGGTCAGCCCCGTTCACCGGGCTGAGCCCGCGAGCTTTCGGGAAGCTGCTCGCCCAACTGGGACGCGAGGGGGCCGGACCGGCACGACCGGACAGGCCCCGGTCCCGGCCGCTGGAGGGCCGGGTGCTGCTCGTCGCCGCATACTGGCGCACCCACCGGACTCTACGACAACTCGCCCCGCTGTTCGGGGTGTTGAAGTCGCCGGCGGATCGGATCGTGGACCACACGGGGCCGCTCCTGGCACCGAACCAGCGGCCCGTCACAGCACTGTGCCCATCGTGGACGGGACGCCGGTGCCGGACCGCGACCATCAGGTGGCGGAACAGTCGAAGCATCACCGCTGCTCAACCAAGCACCGGGTGGTCATCGACGCCGACGAGTACGACGCCGAAGTGGCCCGCGCCGAGGCAGATCACGGTGGTGCTTCCCGGCTTGACCTCGCGTCGTGGGCGACAGGTCCGTTTTCCCCCCGGCGACCGGGTCGTCGGGCCGGGTGTGCCGCTGCCCGATACGCGGTGAGCGCGGATCGAGCCGTTGTTGCCGGACCGCGCGCCGAAGAGGGGTGGCCGTCACCGCGTCCGCCGGCGACCGTGACGTGAACGGCCGCCAGTTGTCGGCAGCGGCCGGGGAGTCGCCCGCTCGGGTGGAAGGATGGCGGGTCATGAGGTCGCGGATGCCGTTCGGGGACGAGTTGCGGGCTTCGCTGGGCTCGCCCGGGAGAGTACGGCGGCTGGGCAGCAGTCCGCGCTCGCGTGTGTGGCGGGTGGAGCTGCCCGGGGCGACCGCGGTGGTGAAGCAGATCGTCGGCGGTGCCGACGCCGAGGAGCGGTACGCCCGCGAGGTGGCCGCGCTGCGGCTCGCCGCCCGGGCCGAGCCGCCCGTGGTGCCCGCGCTGCTCGGCATCGATCCCGGCGAGCGGGTGCTGGTTCTGGAACATCTGGACCACCGGCACCCGTCCGGCGACTGGATCGTCGGCTACGCGGCGGCCCTGGCCCGGCTGCACGCCGCCGCCGGCCCCGAGGACGCCGGGGTGCTCCCCCGCTGGTCGGGCCCGGGCGCGGCCGACGTCGCCTCCTTCCTCGGGCTGGCCGAGGCGCTGGAAGCGGCCGTCCCGCCGGGGGTGTCCGGCGAGCTCGACGACCTCGTGCGGCGGCTCGGCCGGGCCTCGGGGCACGCCCTCCTCCACGGGGACCCATGTCCCGGCAACGACCTGCACACCGCCGACGGGATCAGGTTCGTCGACTTCGAACAGGCGTCGACGGGCAGCGGAGTGGTGGAACTCGCCTACCTGCGCGTCGGCTTCCCGACGTGCTGGTGTGTCACCGCGGCGTCCGCCGAGCTGCTGGAGCGGGCCGAGCTCGCCTACCGTACGGCGTGGCGCACCGCGACCGGCACGGAACCGGACGGCGACCTCACCGACGCGTGCGCCGGCTGGCTGCTGCGGGGCGACGCGCTGGTCGAGCGGGCCCGGCGCGGCGCCGCCGACCACCTGGCCCTGATCCCGGACCAGGACTGGACGTGGGGCACCGCGACCGCCCGGCAACGGCTCGTCCACCGGCTCGGTGTCGTCGGCGCGCTGACCGCCGAGCGCGCCGACCTCAGCGGGCTGAGCAGGCTCAGCACGGAGATGCGCCGCCGCATGCTCGCCCGCTGGCCCGCCCTCGCTCCGATCCCGACCCGCCGCCCGTAGGAACCGGGCCCGTAGCCGCCGGCGGTCAGCCGCAAAGGGTTCGACACCCGCGCCAGCGCGGACGGGCGTCGCTCGATGTCTCGCCTGACGCGTCACCCGGCACCTTGTCCGGTGGCCCCTTCTCCGGTGGCACCTTGGCCGGCAGCGCGTCAACGGCCGTGCTCCCGGGTCAGCGGGCCTCGACCGGTCCCTGGGTGTCGAGCCGGTAGTCGGCGGTGCGGCTCGGGGCGTGGGGCGCGCTGATGTGCATCACCGTGTAGCCGCCGTCGAGCAGGCCGCTGACGGTCACCGTGGCCGCGTAGGGGACTTCGGTGCCGCTCGCGCAGTCCGGTACGCAGCCCACGGCCAGGTACTTCCCCGTGGCGCTGGCGGTCGGCCGACCCCAGTCCGACCAGACCAGGCTGCCCAGGCTGATCTTGCCGTCGCCGCACGCGAGGGTGAACGTCGTGGGCGAGGTGACCGGTTGCCCTCCGCAGCCGTGCAGCACCACCGGCGTGGCGGCAGGTCGCGTCGTGGCGGCCACGGTGCGCGGCGCCGTTGCCGGATGCGGTGCCCCGCCGTCGGAGGAGGAACCCGAACCGCCGCAGCCCGACACCGAAGCCAGGGCCACTCCCGCGGC
This sequence comes from Streptomyces sp. NPDC088194, assembly GCF_040702025.1. Taxonomy (NCBI): domain Bacteria; kingdom Bacillati; phylum Actinomycetota; class Actinomycetes; order Kitasatosporales; family Streptomycetaceae; genus Streptomyces; species Streptomyces sp. NPDC088194. The sequence goes on from NZ_JBFBIV010000067.1 coordinate 29,309, forward strand.
GCCAAGGATGAACGTACGTCGACGCCACCCCTCGGTCATACGCATCATCCGCGCCCATCCCCCGTTGCGATCGCCGATACGGCGCCGAGCGAGAACCAGCCCTCAGGATACGTATTCGGGGCCGCCCGACGTGGCCGCCCTGCCCTGGCGCGGGGCCGGGGCCGGGGCCGAAGCCGAAGCCGAAGCCGAGGCCGTCGATGTGACGTGCGGCACCGTCCGGGTGCTTCGGGTCGGGCATGCGCGATCATGACCGGATGAAGGCGAGTTTCCTCGGTATCCCCGATCTGGTCGAAGTCCCGTCCGTGGCGGTCGTGGTCGACGTCATGCGCGCGTTCACGGTGGCCGCGTGGGCCTTCGCCCGGGGGGCGGAGAAGATCGTTCTCGCCGGGTCGCTGGACGAGGCCCAGGCGCTCAAGGCCCGCCACCCGGACTGGGCGGCGCTCAAGGACGGTCCGCCTGCGCCCGGCTTCGACCTGGTCAACTCGCCGGGCCTGCTGCGCTCCGTCGACCTGGGCGGACGGACCGTCGTGCAGAAGACCACCGCGGGAACGGTCGGCGCCCTCGCGGTCAAGGAGGCGTCGCTGGTGCTGTGCGCCGGGTTCGTGGTGGCGGAGGCGACGGCTCGGCTGCTGCGGGCCCGCGGCTGCGACAGCGTCACCTTCGTGGTCACCGGTGAGGACGGGCGCGCCGACGAGGACCTGGCGTGCGCCCAGTACATCGCCCGGCGGGCGACCGGGGCGGCGACGGACGCGGCCGCGTTCCTGCGCCGCGCCGCCGAGTCGCGCGCCGCCGCCGAACTGGCCGCGGGCGTACGTCAGGGCGTCCATCCCGATGACGTGGCCCTCTGCGTCGAGCTCGACCGGTTCCCCTTCGCCATGGCCGCGACCTCGGAGGACTCGCTGACGGTCCTGCGTCCCCTCCCCGTCCCCGTCCCTTCGCCCACGGACGCGGCCTCGACCTGACCCATCCGCTCGTCAGGGCATGTCGCCCTCCCAGTGCCAACTGCCCTCGCTGCCCGGCCGCGGCCCGTAGTACGCCCGCCCGCCCGGCCCGAACGCGCCGATCTCCGTGGGCAGCGCGACACCGCCGGACCGCTCCGTGTCCGCCAACCCGGTCAGGTCGAACAGCAGCCCGTCCAGCGGGCCGCCCACCAGCTCCACGTACCGACGCCCCGGCCGCGGCCCGGGATCGGGGTCCTCGTGATCGGCGCCGTACACCCGCCGCTGCATCCACCGCGCATCCATACCCACCACCTTCCCACCCACCACCGACAACCCCCGGCCCCCAGCCCGGCCCCGGCGCCCGTCCCGGAGGAACACCGTCGCCGGGTGGAAGCATGAGGGCGACTCACCTTCCGGCGGAGGAGCGCGCATACCCGCAACGGTCGAACTCACGGCCGTCACCGTCGACTGCCAGGCCCCGGGCCCGATCGCGGCCTTCCACACCGGGCTGCGGCCGGCGCCTCCGGGGAACCGGGGACGGTAGTCTCGGGTCATGCCCGGGATGTCGGTGGCGCGTTTCTACGACGAGTTGGCCGATGACTACCACCTGATCTACTCGGACTGGGACGCGAGCATCCGTCGGCAGGGTGCGGCTCTGGACGCCCTGATCGGCCGGGCGGGTGCGGACGTGCTCGACTGTGCGTGCGGGATCGGCACGCAGGCGATCGGGTTGGCCCTGCGCGGGCACCGCGTGACCGGGACGGATATCAGCCCTCGCGCCGCCGCCCGCGCGGCACGGGAGGCCGCGCGCCGGAGCCTGCGGCTGCGCACGGCCGCCGCCGACATGCGGCATCTTCCCTTTGCTGACGGCCGGTTCGACGCCGTCGTCTGCGCCGACAACTCGCTGCCTCACCTGTTGACCGGGCAGGAGGTGCGCGCCGCCCTGGCCGAGATGCGCCGCGTGCTGCGTCCCGGCGGCCTGCTGCTGGTCAGCACGCGCCCGTACGACGAGCTGGTGCGCGAGCGCCCGGCTTCGACTCCCCCGCAGGTCCACCGGATCGCCGAGGGCGACGGCAGCGGCGAGGAGCGGGCCGTCACCTTCCAGCTCTGGCACTGGCACGACGACGGCGAGCGCTACGACTTGGAGCACTTCCAGCTCGTTCCGGCGGGCGGCGAGTGGCGTGTCGAGGTTCGGCGGACCACCTACTGGGCGCTCCCCCGGAACCGGTTGGCCGGCTTCGCTGCCGAGGCGGGGTTCGTCGACGCCGGGTGGCGGTTGCCGCCGCAGGCCGGCTTCTTCCAGCCCCTGCTGGTGGCCCGCGCCGGCGAGTAGGCGGTCCGCCGGGAGCGGGCAGCACGCCGGAAGAGGGCAGTACGCCGCCGGCAGCGAGCCCGCGGCGGTCAACCGGCCGCGGACCGGGGCCCGTTCCATGAACCTCCGGAATCGGACGGCGGCTCAGGGCAGGTGCGTGCGCGCCCGCGTCCAGGTGACAAGCCGGTCCCTGACCGGTCCCGGCGGCAGGAAGTCCACCAGCCGGTCCAGGTGGGCGGTCATGTTCTTGTGCCGTCTCAGCTCATCGATCTGCCCGACCGGGAGGTCACGCCACCGCGCGGCAAGCGCGACGGCCCGGTCGGGGTCGAGCGTGAGCGCCGCCAGCGTGTCGGCGGCGAGGACCGCGGGCTGCCAGTCCGGGTCGGTGTCAGGGCCGAGGTGATCGATGACCCAGGTGCGCAGCGCGAAGTTCTGCCGGGTCTTCCGGGCCCGGCTCCACGAACTGTCGCCGGGGAGGCGTGCGTTGGCGTGCAAGGACAGCTTGGCCCAGCGCAGCCGGGCCCTCCGTGGCTCACCGGATCGGTAGACGTGGGCCTGGGCGACGACCCTGATCCGCTCCAGCTCGTGGCCTTGCCGCGTGGCCGTGAGGGCTTCGAGGCGGCCGACCGTCCAGGTACTGAGGTCCCGGACCGGCCGGTCCGGATCTGCGTCGCTGCTCAACGGTCCCCCGCTTCGGACGGCATCGAGGCCGGGAACCACCGTAGCCCTGTCGAAGATCCGCCGAGCGAACGCGGGGCCGGGGCGGCGGAGTTACCGGCCGGGCTTGTGGGCGAACACCCAGCGGTTGCCCTCCAGCGCGTCGTTCTGCTCGGGCAGCGGGCCGCGGCCGTGCTGGCGGGTGAAGTCGAAGGGGGTGCGGACCGTGGTGGACCAGCCCTTGGCCGCCAGGGCACCCGCGGAGTCGGGTCGCGCCTGGCGGTCGAACAAGGTGAGCAGGTCGATGCCGATCTGCTGACGCGTCGAGAGGTAGATCGGGCTGTCACGGTAGGCCAGCAGGTCCTTCTCCAGTTTGACCTCGAACGCCAGGGCGCTTCCCCCCGTGGTCAGTTGGTCCACCGTGTCGATCAGGTACGTCTCGGCGGCGTGGGGCAGGTAGAAGAGCACGCCCTCGGCCAGCCAGACGCTGGGGGCGGCCGGGTCGAAGCCCGCGTCGGTGAGCGCGGTGACCCAGTCGTCGCGCAGGTCGATCGGGATCGGGACGCGCGTCGCCTTCGGGGCGGCCGACAGTCCGGCGAGGACCTGGTGCTTGAACGCCAGGACGCCGTCCCGGTCGATCTCGTAGACCACGCAGTCGGCCGGCCACTTGAGCCGGAACGCCCGGGTGTCCAACCCCGCACCGAGCAGGACCACTTGGCGGGCGCCGACGGTGTGCACCGTTCGGTGCACGAAGTCGTCGAGGACTCTGGTCCGCAGCCCGAAGTAGCGTGCGAACCGCCCCCACAGCGGGTTCGCGTCCCCGTCCCGAACCTGCTCGATACGCATCGGCCACTCCGCGCAGGCCGGCGCGGCCCGCACGAAGTGCTCCGCGTAGACGTCCTGGGCCAGGCTGTCCGGGCGGTGGGTCTCGATCGCGCGCGCCGCGGCGACCATGAGAGCGGTGAGGCCGACGCCTCCTTCCACGTCCTCCACCCCGGCGTCCTGCCGCGCTGTGCTGACCATGTGTGTGCTCCCTTGGTGTGAGTGAGAGTCCGGCGGACCCGCATGCCGGATGGTGGGCCGGCCACGGCGGCACGGCAGTACGGCACTTCGGCAGCACGGGAGTTCGGTACCTGGTCACCCGAACGTCGCGCCGCGGCAAGCAATGTGATAGGTCGTCAGATATACTGCGGCGCGCCCCCGCTACCCCCGCCCCTCCGGGATCAGCACGGGCTTGACCACCCGCCCGGCGTCGCAGTCGCGTTCGGCCTCGTTGATCGCGCGAAGCGGATACGTACGGATCAGCTCGTCGAACGGGAACCGCCCGGCCCGCCACAACCCGACCAACCGCGGAATCAGCAGCCCCGGCACCGCGTCCCCCTCGCAGATGTGGGAGATCCGCCGGCCCCGGTCCAACGCCCCCACCTCCAGCGGCAGCGCGGTGTGCAGCCGCGCCACCAGCCCGAGGTGCCCGGTGGGGCGCAGCGCCCCCAGCGCGTGGTTGATCAGTCGGGCCGAGCCGGTGGTGTCGAGTGCGAACCGGGCCCCGCCGTCGGTCAGTTTGCGGATGCGGCCGGGCAGGTCGTCCACCTCGGCGTGGACCGGGACGGCGCCCAGCCGCTCCGCCAAGGCCAGCCGTTCGGGGTACCGGTCGACGGCCACGGCCACCGCCCCGGCGGCGGTGGCCGCCATCACTGCCGCCAGGCCCACCGCTCCCGCACCGAAGACCGCGACGCTCTCGCCCGGGCCCGCGCCGAAGGAGTGGAAGACCGCGCCGGCGCCGGTGAGGAACCCGCAGCCGAGCGGCCCGAGCAGCTCGATGGGCAGAGACGGATCGACCCGGACGGCGTTGCGGGCCGGGACCATCGCGTACTCGGCGAACGACGACTGCCCGAACCACCGGGGCGCCAACTCGCCCCCGGCCGCGTCCGTGAACCGTTCCGCGTTCTCCTTGCGCCCGCCGAAGAGGTTGAGCGCGGCGAAGGAGTCGCAGTACGCGGGGGCCGCGCCCTGGCAGTTCCGGCAGCGTCCGCAGGAGTCGAAGCTCAGTACGACGTGGTCGCCGGCGTTCAGGCCGGTGTCGGGACCGCCCGTCTCCAGCACCACCCCGGCCCCCTCGTGGCCGAGCACGGCCGGCAGCGGTGAGCGGCCCGCCGAACGCCGCACCGCGAGATCGGTCCGGCACATCCCGCAGCCCGCGACCCGTACCAGGACCTCGCCGTCGGCCGGCCCCGCGGCCAGGACCACCTCCTCCACGGTGAACGGGCTCTCGTACGAGCGCAGGACCGCCGCGTCGAACCTCAACGCCACGCCTACACCTCCAACGGGCGGTGCACGACGAACGGTTGGAGGTTCCCGTACAGCCCCCACGGCCCGCCCGCGACGCCGACCCCGCTGTCCTTGGTGCCCGCGAAGGGCTGGGCGAGGGAGAGTTCGGCGTGGTGGTTGATCCAGACCGTCCCGCACTCCAGCCGCTCGGCCACCGCCTCGGCCCGGTCGAGGTCGGTCCCCCACACCGAGCCGCCCAGCCCGTAGCCGGTGGCGTTGGCCGCCGCGACGGCGTCGGCGAGGTGGTCGTAGGGCAGCACCGGCAGCAGCGGGCCGAACTGCTCCTCCAGCACCACCGGGCTGCCCGGCGGGACATCGGCCAGCACCGTCGGGGCGAAGAAGTAGCCGGGCCGGTCCAGCCGGTGGCCGCCGGCCACGGCCCGGGCGCCGTCCGCCAGGGCGCGGGCCAGGTAGCCCTCCACCCGGGCCAGTTGGGGCGCGTTGTTCACCGGTCCCAGTTGCGTGCCCGGGTCGAGCCCGGGGCCGACGACGACGGACTTCGCACGCTGTGCGAGCGCCTCGACGACCTGGGGGTAGAGCCGGGCCGGGGCGTAGACGCGTTTGACCGCCATGCAGACCTGGCCGCAGTTGCGGAACGCCGCCCAGAACAGCCGGTCGGCGATCCGTTCGACGTCCACGTCGTCCAGCAGGATGGCGGCGTCGTTGCCGCCCAGTTCCAGGGTGACCCGGGCGAGCGAGGGCGCCGCGCCGGTCGCGACGGCCCGCCCGGTGGGAATCGAGCCGGTGAAGGTCACATGGCGGATGCCCGGGTGGGAGGCGAGGCGGGCGCCCAAGGGTTCGTGGCCGGTGACGACCGTCAGGACGTCCTCGGGCAGGACGGCCGAGACGACCGCGCCCAGCAGCCGGGTGGCCAGGGGCGTGAACGGGGACGGCTTGAGCACCACCGTGTTGCCCGCGGCCAGCGCGGGTGCGAACTTCGCCGACGCGAGCTGGAGCGGGAAGTTCCACGGGACGATCGCGGCGACCGGCCCGAGCGGACGCCAGCGGACTTCGCTGCGCACCGGGCGGCCGTCGGTGATCGGCAGCCGCCCGGGGTCCAGTTCGGCGAAGTAGCGCAGCCGGGCCGCCGCGCGGGCGATCTCGGCGTACGACTCGGCCAGCGGCTTGCCCTGTTCGCGGGTCAGCAGCGGGGCGAGGTCGGCGCCGGCCGCCTCGACCGCGTCGGCCGCCGCGAGCAGCGCGCCGGCCCTGGCCGCGGGGTCGCGCCGCCAGCCGGGCCAGGCCGCGTGCGCCCGGTCGACGGCGGCGTCCAGTGCGTCCGGCCGCTGGTCGGGGGCCTCGTCGAACGCCTCGCCCGTAGCGGGGTCGACGACCGCGAAGCGCTCACCTCGGCCCTCCGGCGCGCGAAGGGGCTGGTATGTCGGCATGCCGGCGGTCAGCTCGCGGCGGCGACAGTGGCGACGGTGCCGTGCTCCCGGGCGTGCCGGTCCATCTCCGCCCGGAACGCGGCCACCAGATGCGGCTGAATCCTGCCGGTGTTGCGGTCGCCGCCCTCGCAGACCGCCCCGCGCACGCCCACGATGTCCGTGCCGATCCGGGTCAGCGCGCCGAGGTCCGCGACCTTGACGCTGCCCGCGAGGGCCGCGAGCAGACCGGCGTCGTGCGCCCGCCGGACGAACTCCCCGCAGACGTCCGGCGGAACGTGGTCGAACAGCCCGCTCCCGTCCTTGATCGCGGTGTCGAGCATGGCCGCGTCGGAGCCGGAGCGGTGCGCGATGTCCGGCAGCGCGAGCGGGTTGACGCAGCCGATCCGGTGCGCGTCGGCGTAACCGGAGGCCACCACGAACGCGTCCGGCCGGTGGTCCTTCACCGCGCGGACGACTCCGCGCATCACCTCGACGGCCTGTGCGGGCGTCGTGCATCCGTAGAGGCCGACCTTGATGTACGACGCCCCGGACACCACCGCGCCGAGCGCCGCCTGGGCCACCGTGCCGGGCTTGTACGGCACGTCGCCCACGGTCGCGGAGACGGGCTTGTCCGCCGGGACCGCGCCGCGGATCTCCCGGATCACCCACGGGTAGTTCGCGCCGAGCGATCCCTCGTCGGGCTTCTTGACGTCGACGATGTCGAGGTGCTCGGCCGCCTTCGCGCAGTCGAGTGCCTCCTCGACGCTGTCCGGGGAGATGAGAAGCAACACCGTGGACTCCTTCTTCCTCGCATGGTCCACCTGCCACACGGCAGTGACGCTGAGCCGCCCGGATCACGTGCGGTCTGCTCATCATTACGGCGGCTCCCGGCCCCCGGCAGAGCGCGCGGAACCCGTACGGGTCACTGCCCGCACCGCCCCGCGCCCTCCAACGCGCCGTCCACGCCGGTCCGAACGGGCGGCGCGCAAACGGCGCTTGGCGACCGGCCCGCGGTCCGCGGCTCGCGGCTCGCGGCTCGCGGTCCCCTGCTCGCGGTCCCCGGCCCGCGCGGGTCAGTCCTTCGGGGTCGAGCGGGGCAGGCGGATCGCCGAGACGAGGAAGAAGATCCCGCCGAGCGCCGCGTAGCCGGCGAGGCTGGTCAGCGAGGGGTCGTCCTTCGAGGCGCTCGCGACGAACGACGCACCGGCCAGCACGGAGATGCCGCCACTGGCGATCATGGCCCACTGGCCGCCCATCGCCCGGCGCGCGACACCCACCAGGAGCTGGACCAGGCCGGAGACGATCGCCCAGGCGCCCCACACGCGCAGCACGTCGGCGACGCCGGAGGCGGTGGCGACCGCGACGCCGACGGCGGCGAGCGAACTGACGGCCATGTTGGCGTACAGGCCCTTGACCGGCCCGGCCTCATGGGCCGAGCGGGCGTCGACGACGGCCGCGACCACGTCGAAGGCGGGGTAGACGAACAGCAGCAGCTTCGCCCCGGCGGTGAGGTCGGAGCCGTACGCCAGAAGGAGCGCCGCCCACGCGGCGGCGAAGACGAAGCGGATGACGTACAGCCGGCGCAGCGCGGGCGTGGCGCCGAGGTGCTGGGCGGCGGAGGCGGCGGATGCCATGGGGTTCTCCAGTGAGTGGGAGGGGCACGGGGAGCGTTCGCCGAGCCTCCCCGCAGTGGTAGAGCGAACGTTCTCTCTATCGAGACGCAGCTTGGCACACCCTCGGCGGCGAACACAAGAGAGAACGTTCTACCTCAGCCCAAGAGAGACCGTTCTACCTGCTACGATGGGCAATATGACGCAGACGGAAACCGGCACCGGCACCGGCCGGAGAGTCTCCGAGGCCCGGGAGCGGCTGCTGAGGACCGCCGGGCAGCTCTTCTACGCGGAGGGCATCCACACGGTCGGGGTCGACCGGCTGGTCGCCGAGGCCAAGGTCACCAACGCCACCTTCTACCGGCACTTCCGCAGCAAGGAGGACCTGGCGGTCGCCTACATCGGAAGCGTCGACCAGGCGATCCGCGCCCAGATCGGCTCCCTGACGGCCGCGGACCTGCCGACCGACGACATCCTGCGGGGCATAGGCGCGTCCCTGGTCGAGCAGATCCGCGCGCCCGGCTACCGCGGCTGCGCGTTCCTCAACGCGGCAGCGGAGTTCCCCGCCCCCGACCACCCGGTGCACCAGGCCGTCGTGCAGCACCGCGAGTGGTTCCTGCAGACGATCACCGGGCTGTTCGCCGAGACCTCCGACGCTCCCGCCGAGCACGCCGGCCGGCACTTCGTCATGCTCCGCGACGGTGCGATGAGCGCCGGCTATCTCGGCGACCCGGTCCTGGCCGGTGAGACCCTGATGCGCGGCATCGCCGGACTGCTGCGGGTGCACACCGGCCGCGCTCGCGACGGCGCCGCCGCCCCCGCGCCCGCGCCCGGCCCCGGCCGGGAACCGTCGGCGGCCACGGCCCTCTCCGGCATCGACTGCGCGCCGCCCGGCCCGTAGCCGGTCGCCGGAACGGTCAGGCGCCCGCGCCGAGCAACTTCCCCAACTCGCCGGCCGAGTCCTCGGTCAGGCGGTAGAAGCCCTGGAGGCTGATCGAGCGTTCGAGGCGGCCGTCGGCCACGTACTTCAGAACGCGGGTCCGGCCGCGCCGATTGCGCCAGGTCAGCCGCTCCAGGAGGTCTCCCGGGACGGCGAGGTCGAAACGTACGGGTGTCGCCTCTACGTGTATCGCCGCCGCACCGCAGCCGTGGGCGCCCAGCATCGCCCAGTCGTCATGTCCGGGGAACGCGGGTTCGTTCCACGCGGCCGGCGCCACCCCGCAGCACTCGCGCCGCTCCAGGTCGACCACGCGCATCCGGCTCACCACGTGCACGACACACCGGTTGACGTGCAGCGCGTACACCTCGTCCCCGGGGCCCGCGCCCGACCAGGCGGGCAGGGACGTGTGCACGCCCCCGAACGCGACCGGCGGCCGCTCCCCCACCCGCCCCGCGCGACGCAACGCGCGGCAGGTGTCGTGGGTCCACAAAACGGTGAAGGCATCAGGCATACCGCCGATGCTACGAACCACCACCGACAGCGCCGCTTCCCCGCAAGTCGGGCCCGGGCAGAACCCGGTTGGCCGGAGCGGGCCCGTCCCGCCACGGTGCGGCACATGGGGTGGAGACCATGGCGCCGCGACGGCCGCGCCACGACCACGAGGTCCGGCCCGCGCTCCCCGCGGCGCGGCCTGACTGGTCGAGCCGCTCGTTCCGCCTTGCCGATCGATCGAGAGGTCGGTGCGCCCCGCGGGCGCGCGGCGCGTCGACCCGGCTCAGTGCAGTTGGCCGAACCAGCGGACGATGGCGGCCGTGCCTGCGACATTGGAGCCCAGGTGCCGGGACCCCTCGTAGTCCGGGCTGCCGAGATCGACGACTGGTGCGTGCGCGCCGTGTGATCGCAGGGCGGCCTCGCAATGACCGGTGTTGGCATTCGCCGCCTGCTCGTCCGCGTCGGCGTCGTACAGGCGGACCGGGACGCGCGGCTTCCAGTCGCACGTGTTGTCAGCCACCCGCAGCGCTGCGGCCAGTTGGCCGGTCGGGTGGCGCAGCATGTCGAGGCCGTGTGGGGTGAGCAGCGGGCCGAGGGTGTCGGGTGTGCCGGCGAGAAGCTGCTGCCCGGTGTGCGCACCGTCGAACAGTGCCTCGATGGTGCTGTCGTACGGAGCTTGGAAGACTTCGTCCGGCGAGTCGTACAGGTGGTGCAGCCGATTCCACGCGACGAGAAGATAGGCGGTGTACAAGACGCTGGATTTCGCGTCGAGGGAGCCGGCGAGCAGTGCCGGCAGTTCGGCGTGCTGGAAGTCGTACGCGCCGCTGATCGGGGCGACGGCTTCGAGCCGGAACCATCGATCGCCACCGGCTTGGAGGGTCCGCGCGAGTGCCATGGCCGCCGAGGCTCCCTGGGAGAACCCGGTGACCAGCACGTCGTGTCCGAGAACCCGGCCGGTGCGTGGCACGAAAGCGCGGGCTGCCCGCAGCATGTCCAACGAGGCGGTCGTCTCGGAGGGCACGTCCATCCAGGGGTGGGGTCCGGGACCGGCGCCGAGGCCGAGGTAGTCCGGGGCGACAGCGGCAAACCCGGCGGACGCGTAGGTGACGGCGGGTGCGGACACGAATCCGACCTCGGTCACCGAGGACGGTGCATCGGACCGGTAGCTGGCCGTGCCGTGGTCGAACGAGACGGTCCGCAAGGCGTGTTCGCGGCTACGGGGGAGCACCAGCAGGCCGCTGGCGGTGGTGGGCCGGCCCTCGGGGTCCACGGTGCGATACACGAGCTGGTAGGCGTCCACCCCGAACCGGATCGTGCCCGTGTCGAATCCGGCAGCGGCCACTGCCGCGGCGACGTCCTGCTTCGTCGCCAGTGTGCTCACCTGCCGAGCGGACACCAACTGGCCGCGATCGCTCGGGGCCGTTCCAGCCGCCGACGCGGTACCGGACGTCAGCGTGGTAGCGGCTGACACCAGCCCGAGCAGGACTGCCACGGCCCTGACCTGACGGAACGCGGAGCGCGAACCGCCTTTCGCATCAACGGATTTCATGTCGCAGACGCTAGTGACGACCGCTCTCGCCCACTGCCCGGCCAGCAGGTGTGTCCGTCCTGGGGCCAGCCCCACCACGCCACCGAGGTCCAGCCTCGCGCCGCCCCCGGCCGACACGCTCGACGGCGCTCCACCGCCCGGCCTCCTCGATCACGTTCCGTCCACAACCACGACTCAGACCTTGACGTCGCCGACCTGCGATGCCAGCATCACGGTAATCCAATGTTTACGTAAACAGGAGCGATTCCGCACCGTCCATGGTTACGTAAACATTCCCTCGCCGCGAGCCCGCGGCGAGGTTGTGACGCCGAGCGAAGGGATGAGCCATGGCGGTCCTCTCGCCCCCATCGGCCGCGGGTCGGCCCGCCACCGGGCGGGGGCGCGGCGGCAGGGGGCGCGTCGGTAGGCGGCGACTGGCCGGGTGGGGCTTCGTCGCCCCGTTCCTGGCGGTCTTCGTCCTCGTGTTCCTGGCCCCGATCGTCTACTCGATCCATCTGAGCCTGTTCCGGGACCAGTTGATCGGCGGCAACCACTTCGTCGGCCTCGACAACTACCGGCAGGCGTTCCAGGACCACGAGTTCTGGTCCGGCCTGGGCCGGGTCGGGCTCTTCCTGGTGGTCCAGGTGCCGATCATGCTCGGCATCGCCCTGCTGGTCGCCCTGGCGCTGGACAGCGGGCGGCTGTACGGGCGCGACTTCTTCCGGATCTCGATCTTCCTGCCGTACGCGGTGCCCGCGGTGGTCGCCACCTTGATGTGGGGCTTCATGTACGGCAAGCAGTTCGGCCTGGTCGCGAGCGTCAACGAGCACCTGCACACGTCGATCCCCGACCCGCTCGCCCCCGGCTGGGTACTGGCGAGCATCGGCAACATCGTCACCTGGGAGTTCGTCGGCTACAACATGCTGATCTTCTACGCCGCGCTGCGGGTCGTCCCGGAGTCGCTGTACGAGGCGGCCGAGATCGACGGCGCCGGCCAGTGGCGGGTCATCCGGTCGATCAAGATCCCGGCGATCCGCGGCGCGCTGGTCATCGCCACGATCTTCTCGGTCATCGGCAGCTTCCAGCTGTTCAACGAGCCGAGCATCCTCAAGAGCCTCGCGCCCAACGCCATCACCACGTACTTCACCCCGAACCTGTACACCTTCTCGCTGTCCTTCTCCGGCCAGCAGCACAACTACGCCGCGACGGTCGCGATCGTCATGGGAGTCGTCACGATGATCGTCGCCTACGTCGTCCAACTGCGCGGCATGCGAAAGGAGGCGTGAGCGATGGCCGCCGACACCGCCACGGCGGGCACCGGACCCGCGCCCCGGACCAGGACCCGCCCGCTGCCGCGCACGTCCCGCTCCGCCCGTCGCCACACCCCCGGCAGACCGCGGCGCAGCGTGCTGCTGACCGTGCTGACCTCGATCGTCGTGCTGTACTCCCTGGTGCCGCTGGCCTGGCTGGTCATCAACGCGTGCAAGACCCAGCCGAAGCTGCTCGACTCCTTCGGCCTGTGGTTCAGCGGCCGCTTCGCGCTGTGGGACAACATCAGGGAGACGCTGACCTACAACGACCACATCTTCGTCCGGTGGCTGCTCAACACCCTGCTGTACGTGGTGCTCGGGGCCGGCGGCGCGACGTTCCTGGCGGTGCTCGGCGGCTACGGGCTGGCGAAGTTCGACTTCGCCGGCCGGCGGGCGGTCTTCGCCATGGTGATCGGCGCGGTGGCGGTGCCGAGCGCGGCGCTGGCGGTGCCGACGTTCCTGATGTTCAGCAAGATGGGGCTGACCAACACCCCCTGGGCGGTGATCATCCCGTCGCTGATCTCGCCCTTCGGCCTCTATCTGATGTGGGTGTTCGCCGCCGAGGCGATCCCCGACGAGCTGCTGGAGGCCGCCCGGATGGACGGCTCCGGCGAGTTGCGCACCTTCTTCCGGATCAGCCTGCCGCTGCTGGCTCCCGGCATCGTCACGGTGCTGCTCTTCACCACGGTCGCGACCTGGAACAACTACTTCCTGCCGCTGATCATGATCAAGAACCCGGACTGGTATCCGCTGACCATCGGCCTGAACTCCTGGAACGCGCAGGCGGCCACGGCCGGCGGCCAGCCGGTCTTCAACCTGGTCATCACCGGGTCGTTGCTGACCATCGTCCCGCTCATCGCGGCCTTCCTGCTGCTCCAGCGCTACTGGCAGTCCGGGCTGGCCGCCGGAAGCGTGAAGGAGTGACCGCCGGCGCTGTCCACGACCGCAGCGCTCTCCCTGTATCCCCCTGACTCCCCCCGCTTCCCTGTTCCGGGACATCACGCACAACGGAGTGAAAGAGATGACGAACACAGCACTTCGCCGCTGGGCGCCCGCGGTCGCGCTCCTCGCCGCCGGCGCACTGGGGCTCACCGCATGCGGCTCCTCCGGTGGCTCCGGGTCGAAGAGCGGCGACACCGGCGCGGGCGCCGTCACGTCCGCGCTGGCCAAGGGCGGCTCGATCACGGTGTGGGCCTGGGAGCCCACCCTCAAGCAGGTGGTCACCGACTTCCAGGCCAAGTACCCCAAGGTGCACGTCAAGCTGGTCAACGCCGGCACCGGCAACACCCAGTACACCGCGCTGCAGAACGCCGTCCAGGCGGGCAAGGGCGTGCCCGACGTCGCGCAGATCGAGTACTACGCGCTCAGCCAGTTCGCGCTCGGCAAGTCCGTGACCGACCTGAGCGCGTACGGCGCCAAGGACCTGGCCAAGGACTACTCCCCCGGCCCGTGGAACTCGGTGAACGTCGACGGCGGCGTCTACGGCCTGCCGATGGACTCCGGCCCGATGGCGCTGTTCTACAACAAGAAGGTCTTCGACAAGTACAAGCTGCCGGTTCCCACCACCTGGGACCAGTACCTCGACGACGCCCGCAAGCTCCACAAGGCCGACCCGAAGGCGTACATCACCAGCGACACCGGTGACGCGGGCATGGCCACCAGCCTGATCTGGCAGGCCGGCGGCAAGCCGTACAAGGTCGACGGCACCAAGGTCTCGGTCGACTTCGGCGCGGACGCGGGCACCGCGGCCTACACCAAGGTGTGGCAGCAGCTGGTCTCCGAGCACCTGCTGTCGCCCGTCTCCGGCTGGAGCGACCAGTGGTACAAGGGCCTGGCCGACGGCACCATCGCCACGCTGGCGACGGGCGCGTGGATGCCCGCCAACTTCAGCTCGGGGGTGGCCTCGGCGTCCGGTGACTGGCGGGCGGCGCCGCTGCCGCAGTGGCAGGCCGGGCAGCACGCCAGCGCCGAGAACGGCGGCAGCTCCCTCGCCGTCACCAAGGCCAGCAGCAAGAAGGCCCTCGCGTACGCGTTCCTGCAGTACGCGAACCAGGGCGCCGGCGTGCAGGCCCGGATCAAGGGCGGCGCGTTCCCGGCGACCACCGCGGACCTGGACTCGCAGGCGTTCCTCGACACGAAGTTCCCGTACTTCGGCGGGCAGCAGGCCAACAAGATCTTCTCGCAGTCGGCCAAGGACGTGGTGCCCGGCTGGTCGTACCTGCCCTACCAGGTCTACGCGAACTCGATCTTCAACGACACCGTCGGCAAGGCGTACGTCTCCTCCACCACGCTGACCTCCGGGCTGAACGCGTGGCAGGACCAGTCCGTCTCCTACGGCAAGCAGCAGGGTTTCAGCGTCAACTGACGCTTCGACAGGTATCAGGTGGACGGCAGGAATTCGGCGGGGGGCGAGTGGCGGGGTCCGGTGGGTTCACGGCCCCGTCGCTCTCCCCCTTCGCGCCCGACACGTCGGGCGGCCGATGCCCGGCGGGTCCGTGCGCGTGGCCCGTATGATTGCGCGATCACACAGCGCCGCCCCCGGCCGCTCGCCGGACCGGGCCGGGCGCGCGAGGACGACGACCAGCACGGCCGCCCGCGCACGGCGGCCGCGGCAGCGAGGTGTACGACCGCGGTGAGCGACAGCACGAAGGCCGGGCGGGGCAAGCGCGTCGCCCGCGATCAGTCCCGGGCGAAGGCCGCCTCCCGTACCGAGCCGGCCGCGGAGGGGGCCCGGCGCAAGCGCGGCGCGTCCATGGGCGACGTGGCGAAGCTCGCCGGGGTGTCGGCGCAGACGGTCTCCCGGGTCTCGAACGGCTTCCCGGGAGTGGTGGACTCCACCCGGCAGCAGGTGCTCGCGGCCATGAAGGAGCTCGGCTACCGGCCGAACAGCGCGGCGCGCGCCCTCAAGCGCGGTGAGTTCCGCACGCTGGGCGTCATCCTGTTCAACATGTCGACCACCGGCAACATGCGCACCCTGGAGGCGGTCGCGAGGTCGGCCGCCGAGGAGGGCTACGCCACCACGCTGCTGCCGGTGACCGTGCCGACGCAGGACGAGGTGCGCGGGGCGTTCACCCGGCTGGGCGAGCTGGCGGTCGACGGCATCGTGATCATCATGGAGGTGCACCTGCTGGACTCGGCGACCGTGGCGCTGCCGCCCCACGCGCAGGTGGTCGTCGTGGACTCCAACGCCGGCGACCGCTACAGCGTGGTCGACACCGACCAGGCGGGCGGCGCCGAGGCCGCGGTGCGGCATCTGCTCGACCTCGGGCACTCCACGGTGTGGCATGTGGCCGGGCCCGAGGAGTCGTTCGCGGCGGAGCGCCGCGTCGGCGCCTGGCGCGCGGTGCTGGGCGCGGCGGGCCGGGCCGAGCCGGAGGTCCTGCGGGGCGACTGGTCGGCGGAGTCGGGGTACCGGGCCGGTCTGCGGCTGGCGGCGGACCCGGAGTGCACCGCGGTGTTCGTGGCCAACGACCAGATGGCGCTGGGCGTGCTGCGGGCGCTGCACGAGGCGGGCCGCCGGGTGCCGGAGGACGTCAGCGTCGTCGGGTTCGACGACATCGCGGAGGCCGCGTCCTACATGCCGCCGCTGACCACGGTCCACCAGGACTTCGCCGAGGTCGGCCGCCGCTGCGTGGCGACGGTGCTGCGGCAGATCCGCGACGACGAGGCGGCGCGCGGCACCGACCTGGTGCCGACCCGGCTGGTCCCGCGCGCCAGCACCGCGCCACCGCCCGCCGGCGCGCGCTGAGCGGACCCCGTCCAGCACCCCGGTTGCGCCCCCACCGGCTCCCGGCCCGCGCGCCGTACCGGCTCCCGGCCCGCGCCGTACCCGCGCCTGCCCGCGGCCGGGCCGGCGCCTGCCAACACCCGTGCCGCCGCACGCCCTTGGGCTGCCGCGCACCCGCCCTCCGGCTGGAGCCTTGACACGGCACTCCGCGCTGGTCAGACTCGCATCAGGTCGATGGTTACGCAAACATCGATCATGCGTGCACCGTTGTTCGAACCACCAAGGCGGAGGACCTGGACCCCATGCCTGTACTGCGGATAGACCGGGAAGGGTTCCGTCTCGACGGCGAACCCTTCCGCATCATCTCCGGGGCCCTGCACTACTTCCGCGTGCATCCCGGCCAGTGGCGGGACCGCCTGCGCAAGGCCCGGCTGCTCGGCCTCAACACCGTGGACACGTACGTGCCGTGGAACCTCCACGAGCCGCGGCCGGGTGAGTTCCGGGCCGACGGCGGCCTGGACCTGGAGCGCTTCCTCGAACTGGCCCGCGACGAGGGCCTGTACGTCCTGCTGCGCCCGGGCCCGTACATCTGCGGCGAGTGGGAGGGCGGCGGGCTGCCGGCCTGGCTGCTGGCCGACCCGGACATCCGGCTGCGCAGCACCGACCCGCGCTTCCTCGGCGCGGTCGAGCGCTTCCTCGCCGAGCTGATGCCGCGGGTGGCGCCGTATCTGGGCAGCCGGGGCGGGCCGGTGCTCGCGGTGCAGGTGGAGAACGAGTTCGGCGCGTACGGCGACGACCAGCCGTATCTGCTGCGGCTGGCGGAGATCCTGCGCGAACAGGGCGTGGACGTCCCGCTGTTCACCTGCGACCAGCCGGGCGACCTGGCCCGCGGCTCGCTGCCGGGGGTGCTGGCGACCGCGAACTTCGGCAGCCGGGTCGCGGAGAACCTCGACCGGTTGCGCGCGCACCAGCCCGAAGGGCCGCTGATGTGCACGGAGTTCTGGAACGGCTGGTTCGACCGCTGGGGCGGGCTGCACGCCGCCAGGCCGGCGGAGAGCGCCGCCGCGGACCTGGACCGGCTGCTGGCGGCCGGCGCGAGCGTCAACCTGTACATGTTCCACGGCGGGACCAACTTCGGCTTCACCAACGGCGCCAACGACAAGCACACCTACCGGCCGACCCTCACCTCCTACGACTACGACGCGCCGCTGGACGAGGCCGGTGATCCGACGCCGAAGTACGCGGCCTTCCGCGAGGTCATCGCCCGCTACGCGCCGGTCCCCGACGCGCCCTTGCCCGAGCCCTCCAAGAAGCTCAGCCAGCTCGGCGTCCGACTCCCCCAGCGCGCACCGCTGTTCAGCCGGCTGCCGGCCCTGGGCACCGCGGTCGCCGCCGACCGTCCGCTGACCATGGAGGAGCTGGCGGCCGGGCACGGCGCGGGCGACGGCCTCGGATTCGTGCTCTACCAGGCGCGGTTGGACGCGGCAGGCCCGGTCCTGCTGCACGTGCCGGCCGTACGCGACCGCGCCCAGGTCTTCCTCGACGGCCAGCCGGTCGGCGTCCTGGAACGCGAGAGCCACGAGCACTCCCTGGCGTTCACCGTGCCCGACGGCGGCGCCGAGCTGTCGCTGCTGGTCGAGAACCAGGGCCGGGTCAACTACGGTCAGGCGGTCCACGACCGCAAGGGCCTGCTCGGGCCCGTCACCGCCAACGGCACGCCGATCACCGGCTGGTCCAGCCGGTCGCTGCCACTGGACGACCTGACCGGGCTGGTCTTCGCGGACGCCGGTCCGGGCCCGGCCGTCGGACCGGCCTTCCACCGCGGCGAGTTCGACCTGGCCGAGCCCGCCGACACCTACCTCGAACTGGACGGCTGGACCAAGGGCTGCGCCTGGGTGAACGGCTTCGCGCTCGGCCGCTACTGGTCCCGCGGCCCGCAGCGCCGCCTCTACGTCCCCGGGACGGCACTGCGCCGGGGCCGCAACGAGATCGTGGTGCTCGAACTCCACGCGGCGCTCCGAAACGTGGTGGACCTGCGCGACACGCCGGACCTGGGACCGACCGAGGAGTGAGCCCGTCCGCGGGGCCCGGGGGCCGGCGGCGCCGCCGCGCCGTCCCCGGTGTTCCGCCCGGCCGCAAAGTCGTTTCCCTCCGCGCGGGGCGGCTTGAAATCATGCGGTCATGACGGATGGCGGGTTCGAGGCGCACCTCACCGTGCGCGGCGCGGACGACCCCGCTTCGGCCGCCCGGCTGGAGCGGTGGTCGGCCGCGCGCGGGTGGAAGTTCACGCACATCGTGCTGGCCCGTGGCCGTACGCCCTCGCAGCCGATGCTCACGCTGCGCGGCCGCGGCCCGTACGAGGAGCAACTGCGCGTCTGCCGCCGGGCGTCGGAGGCACTGCGCGGGGCAGGGTTCCGGCCGGTGCGGGTGAAGATCGAGGTCGCGCCGTGGGAGCCGGTGGTGCCGCGCTCCGACGCGCAGGCGCGGCTGCTGAACGGCCCCGGCGGCGCGGGCGACCCGGGACGCCAGGCCGGCCGCTACTTCGAGCACCACCTGAAGGTGCTGCTCGACCCGCTCGGCCCGGGCGCCGCCGCCACTCTCGACGCGCTCACCGCGGCCGCCGTCGCCCACGACGCGCACGTGTCGTGGAACGCGCGCCGCACCCATGGCGGCACCGGCCGGCAGGAGCGCTTCGTCACCCAACGCTGCCACGGTGTCGGCCTGCCGACCGCCCGGGCACGGCTGGCGGCTCTCACCCGCGCGGTGCGGGAGCTGTCGGTGGAGATCGCCGAGACGGAGGAGGAGTTCGTGGTCTACGACAGCAACGCCGCGATCGACGACGGATGGATCATGGCGGCGCGGGACCGGGAGGCACGGCGATGACCGACCCGTGGGAGTCCCTGGGCATACGCGAGACCGAGATGGCGCGCGGGCGCCCGACCGAGGCCGCGCGCGACCGGCTCGACCTGCCGCTCACCCTCCGCCTGGTCGACGACGAGCGCGCGGTCCAGCAGCCCGTCTTCGACCCGGCGCTCAAGCAGCACACCAGGGCCTACCGGGCGAGCGACCCGGAGTTCGCCGACCCGGCCGCCCGGGCGGCGTGGCTGGCGGCCCGCCGCACCGCGATGGACCTCGTGCTGGCCGCGATCGCCGGCTCGCCATGGCGGGACCACCTCGTGCTGCGCGGCAGCGTGCTGCTCTCCCGGTGGTTCGGCGAGGCCGCGCGTGAGCCCGGTGACCTGGACTTCGTCGTCACGCCCGCGCGGTGGCGGATCGAGGAGGAGCGCACGGGCGCGATGCTGCACGACATCGCGCGCGCGGCCGAAGACGTGGCCGAAGACGCGGCCGATCACGGTCCCGATCACGCCGCCGACCGGACCGCCCCGTCCGGAGCCGTCTCCACCACCGCGCCGCACACGATCCGCTTCCACGCCTCCGACGCCGTGAGCGAGGACATCTGGACCTACGACCGGGTCCCCGGCCGGCGGCTGGTCCTGCCCTGGACCAGCGGCACGACTCCCGGCGGTATCGTCCAACTCGACTTCGTCTTCAACGAGTCGCTGCCGGTTCCGCCCGAGGAGGTGACGATCGGCGGCGCGTGCCTGCTCGGGGCGACGCCCGAACTCTCCCTGGCCTGGAAGCTCGTATGGCTCGTCGACGACATGCACCCCCAGGGCAAGGACCTGTACGACGCCGTGCTCCTCGCCGAGCACTGCACCGTCGACTACGAGACCCTCGCCGCCGTGTTCATCGCGGCCGACCCCGCCAACGTCGCGCACCCGTTGCGTCCCGACATCACCGACGAGCTGCCGCCACCCGCCCACGAGTGGCAGCACTTCGCCGACGAGTACCCCCATCTCGCCGGTGACCCGGCCGAGTTGGCCGACCGGCTCCGCGCCGCCCTGGCGCCCGCCTTCCGCACCGCCGACGGCGACCCGCGCACCCTGCGGCACCGGTGGTCGGCGGACTGGCTCGCCACCTGCCGCGCGAGCCTCGCCGCCGGCGGCCTGCCCGGCCTGCTCACCGACCTCGCGGAGCGACGGACCACGGCGGTCGTGGCGGCAGCCGTGACCCGTGAACTCCTCGGCCCCCACCACTGCGACGCCGCCACCGCGCTGGACCAGGTCCTGGCGCACCCGGCCTGGTCCGCCCTCGGCGAGCAACACCGCGTTCGGCCCGAATACATGCGCCGCCTGGTCGAGGCGGTCGCCGGCATCGACATCGGCGCCTGACCCGCGGCTTCGCGCCGTAGCCCGGACCGGCCTGC
>NZ_JBFBIV010000068.1:0-48259 GCF_040702025.1 Streptomyces sp. NPDC088194
CGACCTTCGTACGGAGTGGGGTGACGTGGTTGAGGTGCGCTGTCCCCGCGGCGAACAGCCACAACGAAGGGGCGCGGGGAACTGCGCGACCAGCCCTCAACCCTCAGAAGATCCGGCAAACCCCGCAAGGGGCAGCCTGGACGGCAGTCCAGCCCGCCAAAGCCCGAGAGAAGCAAGCACTCCCGGGCACTCCGAAGGAAGCGAGCTTCTTTTCACGGAGGAGCAGAGCGAATCCAGGGGCGCGGGGAACGGCGCGACAAGCCACCCACTCACCGCAAGGTCCCGGGACGGGCGGGTCCGGGCCACCCGGGGGGTTCAGCTCGGCCACACCGTGGGGTCGGGGACGAAGCGCACCCGTAGGGCGCCGTCGCGGAGGGCGGCACCCTGGACGGTGCAGCGGCGGAGCGCGGAGGGGAGGGGGAGGATACGGCGGAACCCACCTGCGTCGACGACGAGTTCGTCCCCGCGCCGGACCAGGTCGAGCCCTTCGCGGTCGGCCCCGGGCAGCGGAAGCACCCAGAGGAAGTGCCCTTCGGTGTCGAGCAGATCCTCGACCTCCCAGGGCTCGGCGGCCCGCGCCGGACCGCCGGACAGCGGCACCCCGCCCAGCTCGGCAAGATCCGCGGGGGTGCGCGGCTCCCGCCCGAGATGCGGGAGTTCGACCAGCGGCACCCCGTCGGCGGCGCAGCTCTCGGCCACCGCCTTGAGCTCGCTCTGCTGCTGCCCGGACAGCCCCGCGAGGAACGCGTCGGCCGAGCCGGTCGGCAGCAGGCGGTTGGCGACGACGGCGGCGAGCCGGTGCCCGTACAGGGCCAGCCCGGTCCGCGCGGTGCGCAGCGCCTCCTGGGGCCGGGCCCCGGGGTCGAGGACGACGGCCACCGCCGTGCCGGGGTCCTCGATCACCGCCTGTACGGCGGCGAGTTCGCGGTCGGCGCGGGCCGCGGCGTCGTACGCCCACTCGGCGGGCATCGGGACGCCGGCGAGTTGGGCGAGCACCGGGCGCAGCGCGCGGGCTGCCTGCCGGTCGGGGGGCAGCAACCGCCAGAGGTAGCGGCGCAGTTGCTCCGGGAGCGCCAGCATCCGCAGCGCGTCCCGTACGGCGGGCAGGTCCACGACGACCAGGTCCCACGGGGACGGGCCGGCGGCCCCCGTGTCGTCCTGGTCGGACAGCACCCGGGCCTGCCGCAGCGCCCGCAGCAGGGCGAGCGGGTCGGCGCCGGGAAGTTCGGTCAGCTCCTCCGGGTCCAGCGGCGCCGCGCCGAGCAGGGCGAGCAGCGCGCCTGTCCGGCTCTGCGCGTCGAGCGCGCCCTCGCGGAACGCGGCGGCCGGATCGACCGGGCCGACCGTCAGGCCCGGCGCGGTGACCTCGGCGGCGGCCCGGTCGGCGGTGAGCAGCAGGGTGCGGCTGCCGCCGCCGGCCGCTGCTGCGGCGACGGCAGCGGCGACGGTGCTGCGGCCGGCCCCGGACGCGCCGGTGACCAGCAGGGTGCGTACCGCGGTCACGCTCAGACCGACTTGCCGGACGTGCCGGACCCGGCGTCCGTGCCGGCGCCCTCGACGCTGTCGGCACCCTCCGCGGGCCGGTCCGCGTCGCCGGACTCCACCCGCTGCTTCAGGCCGGCCAGCGCCCGGTCGATGATCACCTTCTCGGCCTTCCGCTTGATCATCCCGAGCATGGGGATCTTCACGTCGACCGTGAGCTGGTAGGTGACCTCGGTGCGGCTGCCGCCGTCCAGCGGCACGAGCGCGTAGGAGCCGTCGAGGGTGCGCAGCATCTGGGACTTCACCAGCGACCACCGCACCTCGTCGGCGCCGATCCACTCGTACGCCAGGGTGTGGTCGTCCTTGATCGCGCCCGCGTCCAGCACCAGCCGCACCTGCGCGGCGCGCCCGGCGTCGTCGGTGGCGAGCACCTCCGCCTGCTTGACCTCGCCGGTCCACTCCGGATAGCGGTCGAAGTCGGCGATGACGCCCATGACCGCGGCCGGCGCCGCCTCGATCGTGATGCTCGACCTCGTGTGTTCCGCCATCGCCGTGGCCCTCCGGACTACTGGTGCATCTGGTGAAAGTGCTGATAGCGCTCGTACTGCTCGACCTGTCCCGACGTGGGGAAGGCTATCGCGCCGGGCCGTGCGGCAGGTCACCACTGGAGTGCCCAGGGGACGCGGGTGTGGTTGAAGTGGCCGACATTGACGCATTCGGTGCGGCCGATCCGGGTGCGGCGCACCAGCGGCTGGTGGACGTGCCCGAAGAGCGCGTACTTCGGCTGCACGGACCGCACCGCGTCGAGCAGCGCCTCGCTGCCGCGCTCGAACCGCCGGGCGGACGTGTCGTAGCAGAGTTCGGGGACGGCCGGCGGGATGTGCGAGCACAGCACGTCCACCGGGCCGAGGGCGGCCACCTTGGCGGCGTACGCCTCCTCGTCGATCTCGTACGGGGTGTGCATCGGGGTGGGCAGGCCGCCGCCGACGAAGCCGAAGACCCGGCCGCCGATCTCGGCGGTGGCGCCGTCCAGGACGGTGGTGCCGGGCCGGGCGTACTCCTTCCACAGCCGGGGCACGTCGACGTTGCCGTAGGTGGCGTAGGTCGGGGTGGGGAACGCGGCGAAGAGCTCCGCGTACTGCTTGCGCACGGCCTGCTCGATCAGCGCGGGCCGGTCCCGGCCGGCCCACAGCTCGCGGTCGAGCGCCCGCGCCTCGTCGAAGCGGCGGGCGGTGCGCAGGGCCACCATGCGGTCGGCGTTGGCCTCGCCGAAGAGGTCGGGGAAGATGCCCCGGGAGTGGTCGGCGTAGTCGAGGAAGAGCACCAGGTCGCCGAGGCAGACCAGCGCGTCCGCGCCGTCCCCCGCCCTCGCCAGCGCCTCGACCGCGCCATGTACGTCACTGACCACGTGAACCCGCATGCCGTCACCCTATGCTCGGGTGTGTGACCCTGAGAACATCTGCCCTGCGCCCCCTATCCCGAGGCTTTACCGATGGGTAACGTCCTCGCAGTCCATACCTTCCCTCCGGGTGCGACGCGGCACCGATGAGGAGCAGCAGCCTTGCGTGAGTTCAGCCTTCCGGCCCTGTACGAATTTCCCGCGGACGGCAACCTGACGGACCTGATCCGCCGCAACGCCGCGCAGCACCCGGACACGCCCGTCATCGGCCGCAAGGACTCCGCCGGGCACTGGCAGGACATCACGGCGGCCCGCTTCCTCGACGAGGTGCGGGAGGTCGCCAAGGGCCTGATCGCCTCCGGGGTGGAGCCCGGCGACCGCGTCGCGGTGATGTCCAGGACCCGCTACGAGTGGACGCTGCTGGACTTCGCGATCTGGACGGCGGGCGCGGTGACCGTGCCTGTCTACGAGACGTCGTCCGCCTCCCAGGTGGAGTGGATTCTCGCCGACTCCGGCGCGGTCGCGGTGGTGGTGGAGTCACAGCCGCACGAGGAGACGGTGGAGTCCGTACGGGAGCGCCTGCCGCAGCTCAAGCAGGTGTGGCGGATCGACGGCGGCGGGGTGCGGGCCCTGGTCGAGGCGGGCAGCGACGTCTCCGAGGCGGTGGTCGACGAACGCTCCACGGCCGCCGGCGCCGACGCCCCGGCCACGATCGTCTACACCTCGGGCACCACCGGCCGCCCCAAGGGCTGCGTGCTCAGCCACCGCAGCTTCTTCGCCGAGTGCGGCAACGTGGTGGAGCGGCTGAGCCCGCTCTTCCGCACCGGGCACTCCTCGGTGCTGCTCTTCCTTCCGCTCGCGCACGTGCTCGGCCGCCTGGTCGAGGTGGGCAGCGTGATGGCACCGATCCGGCTCGGACACGTGCCCGACGTCAAGAACCTCACCGAGGACCTCCAGGGCTTCCGGCCGACCCTGATCCTCGGGGTGCCGCGGGTCTTCGAGAAGGTCTACAACACCGCCCGGGCCACCGCGCAGGCCGGCGGCAAGGGCCGGATCTTCGACAAGGCCGCGGACGTCGCGATCGAGTACAGCAAGGCGCTGGACACCCCCGGCGGCCCCTCGTTCAAGCTGCGGCTGACCCACCGCGTCTTCGACCGGCTCGTCTACGCCAAGCTCCGCGCGGTGCTCGGCGGGCGTGCCACCCACGCGATCTCCGGCGGTGCCCCGCTCGGCGAGCGGCTCGGCCACTTCTACCGGGGCCTCG
Organism: Streptomyces sp. NPDC088194; assembly: GCF_040702025.1. Classification (NCBI taxonomy): domain Bacteria; kingdom Bacillati; phylum Actinomycetota; class Actinomycetes; order Kitasatosporales; family Streptomycetaceae; genus Streptomyces; species Streptomyces sp. NPDC088194. Next base: position 4,146 of record NZ_JBFBIV010000068.1, read on the forward strand.
GCTTCACCGTCCTGGAGGGCTACGGCCTCACCGAGTCCTGCGCGGCCACCGCGTTCAACCCGTGGGACCGTACGAAGATCGGCACCGTCGGCCAGCCGCTGCCCGGCTCCACCGTACGGATCGCCGACGACGGCGAGGTGCTGCTCTACGGCGAGCACCTGTTCACCGGCTACTGGAACAACGACGCGGCCACCGCCGAGGCCGTCTCCGACGGCTGGTTCCACACCGGGGACCTGGGCACCCTCGACAACGACGGGTACCTGACGATCACCGGCCGCAAGAAGGAGATCATCGTCACCGCCGGCGGCAAGAACGTCGCGCCCGCGGTGATCGAGGACCGCATCCGCGCGGACGCGCTCATCGCCGAGTGCATGGTCGTCGGCGACAAGCGGCCCTTCGTCGGCGCGCTCATCACGCTCGACGAGGAGTTCCTGCCGCGCTGGGCCGAGCAGCACCAGAAGGCCGGCCGCACCCCGGCGGAGCTCTCCTCCGACCCGGACCTCCTCGCCGCCGTCCAGCACGCCGTCGACGAGGGCAACGCGGCCGTCTCCAAGGCCGAGTCCGTCCGCAAGTTCCGCATCCTGCCCGGCCAGTTCACCGAGGAATCGGGCCACCTCACGCCGTCCCTCAAGCTCAAACGCTCCGTCGTGGCCGCGGACTTCGCCGCCGACATCGAGGCGATCTACTCCGCGTAGGGAGGGTGCCCCCGACCCCCCGGGGTGGGTGGTCCTGTCGGTCGAGGGACCACCTGCCGGTGGTGGCCGGTCGCGCAGTTCTCCCCCAGAGCTTCGCCTGGGTGGTACCTCCACGCGCCCCTTTGGGGCGTACCCGCCTGCGGCGGGAAGAGCCGCACATACCCAGGGGCGCGGAGACGTGCGCGCTCAGCAGGCCACTGCATGTGGCCGGGAGCGGACCGCAAGGGGCGCGGCGCAGGCCCGTACACCCCCACCGGGCCGGCAACCGGCCTAGAGCAGGGACTGGAGGCGGTCCGCCAGGAGGTCCCAGCTCCACGCTTCGTGGACCCACGCCCGCCCGCGCTCCCCGAGGGACCGCCGCAACTCCGGGTCACGCAACAGCGTGAGGATGCGGGAGGCGGCCTGTTCGGGCGACCCCCCGGGGACGACGTACCCGGTCTCACCGTCGAGCACGGCGTCCGGCGCCCCCCCGGAGTCGCCGGCGACGACGGGCAACCCCGTCGCGGACGCTTCGAGGTAGACGATGCCGAGCCCTTCGACGTCGAGCCCGCCCCGCCGGGTCCTGCAGGGCATCGCGAAGATGTCCCCCGCGCCGTAGTGCGCGGGCAGTTCGGACCAGGGCACGCTGCCGGTGAACCGGACCGCCGCGGCCACCCCGGTGCGGGCCGCCAGCTTCTCCAACTCGCCGCGGTACGGCCCGCCGCCGACGATGAGGAGCACCGCGTCGGGCACCTCGCGGAGGATGCGCGGCATCGCGAGGATGAGCGTGTCCTGCCCCTTGCGCGGCACCAGCCGCGACACGCAGACCACCACCGGCCGGTCGGCGAGCCCGAGCCGCGCCCGCAGCACCGCGCCGTCCGGCCCGGGGTGGAAGACGCTCTCGTCGACGCCGGGCGGCAGCCGCACCATCCGCTCGGCCGCCTCGGGAGTGAGCGCGGCCGCGATCCGCGACCGGGTGTACTCCCCCAGGTAGGTCAGGACGTCGGTGCCCTCGCCGATCCTGCGCAGGAGTTGGCGGCTGGCCGGGAGCTGCGCCCACCCGGCCTCGTGGCCGTGCGTGGTGCCGACCAGCCGCCGGGCACCCGCCTTGCGCAGCGCGGGCGCCATCAGGGCGAGCGGCGCGGCCGCCCCGAACCACACCGACGAGCAGCCGTGTTCCCGCAGCAGTTCCGCCGCGCGCCGGGTGACCCGGGGCGTCGGCACCATCATCCTGGTCCGGTCCCGCACCACGGTGAACGGCTGCTCGGCGTCGAACCGCGCGACCTCGCGCCCGTCCCGCCAGGTCGAGGCGTACACCACGACCTGCTCGGGGTCCATCCGCATCGCCATGCTGTGCACGAACGCCTGGATGCCGCCGGGCCGCGGCGGGAAGTCGTTGGTGACGATGAGCGTCTTTTCCATCGCCGCCGACAGTACCGCCTCGCCCCGGCCGGCGGGCCGCGCCACCCGCCCGGGCACCCTGAGCGGCGGTGCCCGGTCAGTGTCCGGCGGCCCACCGGCGGGCGGCGGCGATGCGTTCGGCGGCGGTGGGGTGGCTGCCGAGCAGGGCGTGGGCGAGGCGGGGCGGCGCCGGGTCGGCGACGTTCGCCACGGTGAGCCGGCGCTGCATGGCGATGAAGGTGGCGGGGTCGCCGGTGGTGTCGAGGGCGTGCCGGTCGGCGCGGCGCTCGACGCGCCGGCTGAGGAGGGCGGTGAGCGGGCCGCCGAGGGCGCCGCCGACCGCGGCCACGGCGGCGAGCAGCCAGGCCGAGCGGGGGTCGGCGAAGTGCCGTACTCCGGCGGCGTGCAGCAGCGGGTCCCAGCTGACGACGGCGGCCAGGACGCACACCCCGGCGGCGGCGCCGACCGCGCCCAGCGCGGTGCCGCGCGCCACGTCGCGGTGGACGACGTGGCCGAGTTCGTGAGCGACGACGAGTTCGACCTCGCGCGGGTCGGCCGTGCTCAGCAGGGTGTCGTAGACGACGATCCGCCGGGTGCCGCCGAACCCGGAGACGTACGCGTTGAGCGCGGTCGTACGGCGCGAGGCGTCGGCGACGAGCACGTCCCGTACGGCGACGCCGTCGCGGGCGGCCAGCGCCAGCAGGTCGACGCGCAGCGGTCCCGGGGGCATGGGCGTGAAGCGGTTGAAGAGCGGTTCGAAGACCAGCGGGGCGAGGAAGGAGAGCAGGACCGTCAGCACGGCCGCGCCGAGCGCCGCCCACGCCCACCACCAGCGGGTCACCCCGGCGAGCGCGTAGACCGCGAAGAGGGCGCCGAGCGCCAGCGGCAGGGACACCAGCAGCCCGCGCAGCCGGTCCACCGCCCAGCCGCCCCAGCCCTGCGTGACCAGGCCGTAGCGGGCCCTGACCACCCGTCCCCGCGCGGCGAACGGCAGCCCGGCCGCCTCGCCCAGCAGCACGAGCGTGACCGCGCCGCCCACCACCCGCACCGCCCACGCGGTCCCGAAGGCGCCGACCAGCCGCGCCCCGCCTCCGGTCAGCCCGAGCGCGAGCAGCAGCGCGAGCGAGACCGCGGAGGAGGCCAGCGACAGCGGCAGCACCTGCCGCCGCAGCGCCTGTCCCCGTGCGACCTGCTCGGCCGTGAAGTCGGGCCCCTCGCCGACGGGTTCGGGGCTCTTCGCCTCGCCGCGGCCGTTCTCGCCGTTCGCGTCCTGCCCGCTCAACCCAGCTCCTGTTCCACGTAGGCGCGCCACTTCGCGGTGAAGTCCGCGAGCCCGATGCCGAGCGAGGCGCGCAGGTGGGAGTCGAGTGTGCCGCCCTTCGCCACCGCGCGGTAGAACGTGGTCAGCGTGTCCGGCGACCACTGGTCGGCGATCATCCGGCAGGCGAGCCACCCGCCCTCGTACGCCTGGGCGAGGCCCTTGGCGGTGGAGCGGAAGTCGGCGTCGGTGGGGAGCGCGGCAGGGGTGCGGCCGGCCTCGACGTCGGCGGCCAGCTCGGGCGCGATCTCGCGGGCGGTGCGGCCGGAGTCTCGGTAGGCCACCCAGTCGGCGACGCCCTCGGACAGCCACAGCGGGGTGGACGCGGTGGTGGACAGCCGGGTGGCGACGTGCGTCGTCTCGTGGGTGAGCACCACCTGCCGCCCGAACGCGGACAGTTCGCCGAACGCCGCCGGGTTGAGGATCACCCGGTCCGCGGGCGCCGCCGCGTTGCCGCCGCCCTCGCCGGTGGTGACGGCGGCGATGTCCCGGTAGTCGGCGGGCTTCGCCGAGAGCAGCGCCGCCATCTGGTCCAGGGTGGACGGCGCCTCGATCACCACGCTGCCGGGCCAGCCGGAGCCGAACGCGTGCCGCACCTCGGGCACGGCCTTGTCCGCGTCGTCGGCGTAGCCGCGCAGCGTCTTCTCGCTGCCGAGCCCCAGCACCAGGCTGTGCGTGCCGCGCACCACCCGCACCGGACCCTGGTCCCAGATCTGTACGGCGGTGCGGTGGCCGCTCGCGTCGCCGTCGTCATCACCCGCCAGGTACCAGCGGGTGCCGTGCCGCGCGAGGGTCAGGTAGGCGGTGGAGACCACCGGGCTGCTGTCGTAGCCGCGCAGCCGGTAGCTCAGCCGCACCTCGGCGGCGGTGCGGCTGCTGCCGTCGGCGGTCGGCGGCAGCGCGAACGCGCCGGTGCGGACGAGTTGGTACGACCACGCGGCGAGCGGCACGTCGGCGAGATCGGTGAACACCTCGCGTTGCTGGGCGCGGAAGCGGGTGGCCGCCGGGTCGATCCCGGCTAGGAAGGCGGCGCGGTCGTGGTGCAGCACCGCGGTCGCCCGCCGCGCGAGCAGGGCCCGCGCGGCCGCGTCCACCGAGGAGGTCTTCTTCGCCGCGGTCCCACCCGACCCGGTGCACCCCCCGGCCAGCAGCACCCCGCACACGCCGAGTGCGACCCCGCGCGCTCCGCGGATGAGCCGCACCGTCCGAAGTGATCGAGCCCCATCGTGCACGCAGTGATCGTACGGTGCTCACCTTTCCCCGAGGCGCGCCGGGCCCGCCGGCCCAGCCCCCCGCGACGAGTCGCCGGACCACCCGCCGGGGGCCGACAGGACGGGGCTGACCGGGCGGACGGTCACGGACGAGTGATCGCGGTGATCGGCATCATCGTGACCGGGTCGTAGCGGACCCGGGCGCCCGGGTAGGGGGCGTGGATGACCTGGCCGCCGCCGACGTACATCGCGACGTGGCTGGCGTCGGAACGGTAGATCACGAGGTCACCCGGGCGGGCCTGGTCCAGCGAGACATGCCGCCCCGCGTTCATCTGCTCCTGCGAGGTCCGCGGCAGCGCCACCCCGGCCTGCGCGTACGCGTACTGCATCAGCCCCGAGCAGTCGAAGGAGTTCGGCCCGGTGGCGCCCCACACGTAGGGGCTCCCGAGCATCCGGCGGGCCGCGGCGACGGCGACCGCGGCGCGCCCGGAGGAGGCGGGCAGGTCCAGCAGGGGCGGCAGCACCTGGTCGCGGGAGGCGCGGGCACCGCCCCCGCGGAAAGCGGCCTGCTGGGCCGCGGGCATCGCGTGCAGCAGGGTCTGGGCCGTGGCCAGCGCCCGCTGCACCTCCTTCTTGCGCTGCTGGAGCTGCCGCGAGGTGCTCTGCAACTCCGCGAGCTTGCCGGTCGCCTGGTCCCCCTCCTGCCGCAACGTCCGCTCGGCCTCCTGGAGTTCGCCGAGCCGGGCGGCCTGCCGGGCGCCGAGCCGGTCCAGCGCGGTCGCCTGGTCGAGGTACTGGGACGGCCGGTCGGAGAGCAGCAGCGCCAGCGTCGGGTCCATCGCGCCCTCGCGGTACTGCGAGGCCGCGACCGCGCCGAGGTCGTCCCGCAGCGCGTTGACCCGCTGCTGGCCGCGCGCGGCCCGGTCCTGGAGGTCGGCCACCTCGCCGCGCAGCCGCTTCGCGGTCTCCTGCGCGGCGTCGTACTTCTGGGTGGCCTGCTCGGCCTGCTGGTAGAGCTGGTCCAGCCGGGTCGCGGCGTCCGGGGCGGTGCCACCGGCAGGGTCGGCCGCCGCGAACTGGGCGGCACCGCCGGACAGCGCGGCGGTCGCCGCTGCCGCCGCCGACAGCACAGTGACCCTGGTGGTACGGGAAGCGAGTCCCGGCTGCGGGGTGCGTCGATGGGAAGCCACGAACGCTGACAGTAATCGCGCCGTGGCGCACGGTTCAAAGATCCGCGGCCGCCCGAATCCGGACCGCGACCGTGAACCGCAGGTCACACGCCCGCCGTCGGCCCTCTCGGCAAGGTGTTCATCACCCGTCCGCCGTACGGGAGTCGGGCGCGTCACCGTCGACACCGGCCGTCATACGAACGAACGGGTACCCGCGAACGCGCCGGGCGGCCGCCCCTCAACGGAGCGGCCGCCCGGGCCAGGTCATCAGCCGGGGCACTCCGCCCCGCGCGGGTGCGTCAGATCCGCACGCCGAACTCGAACGGCATGTCGCTCATCGCCTCGTACCGCACCACGGCGCCCGGCTTCGGGGCGTGCAGCACCTGGCCGCCGCCCGCGTAGAACCCGACGTGGTGGAAGTCGCCGTAGAAGATGACCAGGTCGCCGACTTCGAGCTGGGAGGCGTTGTAGATGCGGGTGCCCGCGTTCGCCTGCTCCTGCGAGGTCCTGGGTATGGTCACGCCGGCCTGGGCGTAGGCCCACGAGGTCAGGCCCGAGCAGTCGAACTGGCTGGGGCCGGATGCGCCGTAGTAGTACGGGGAGCCGATCTTCGAGACGGCGGCGTCGAACGCGTTCTTGGCGCGGGCGCTGGCGGCCTTGGTGTTGCCGAGGTCCACCCGGGAGCTGGCCCGGTTGGCCGCCGCCGCGTCGTCCTGCGCCATCTGCGCGCGCTGCGCGGCGGTCAGTCCGTTGAGCACCGACTGCGCCTTGGCGAGCTTCGCCTGCGCGTCCTTCTTGTTCTTCGCCAGGTCGGTGCGGGTGCTCTGCACCTCCGCGAGCTTCGCGGTGGCCTCCGCCCGCTCCTGGTCCAGCGTCTGCTTCGCGTTCTCCAGCTGCGTGAGCGCACCGGCCTGGAGCGAGGTGATCTGGTCGAGCGAACTCGCCTGGTCCAGATAGTCGTCCGGGTTGGAGGAGAGGAAGAGCTGGAGCGAGGGGTCGATGCCACCGCTGCGGTACTGCGAGGCCGCGATCGCGCCGATGTTGTCCCGCAGCTTGTTCAGGTGCTCCTGCTGGCGGGCGACCTGGTCCTGGAGGTTCGACGCGTCCTTCTGCAACGACTTGAGCTTCTCGTTGGCCGCGTCGTACTTCTGGGTGGCCTGCTCGGCCTGGTCGTAGAGCGCGTCGACCTTGGTCTTGGCGTCCTTGACGGACTCCTTGGCCGGGGCGGCGGCGTTGGCAGCCTGCGAGGACAGCGCGACCGCTGCCGCCGCGGTGGCGGTCAGCACGGTGACGCGCACGCGGCTTGTCGGCTTGGGACGACGGTGGGACGCCACGAAGGCGGTCTCCTTCTTCCTTCAGCCGCCTACCGGTTCACTGGCGGGCGGCCTCCGAGCGCCACCCGGGTTGGATGATCGACTGCGCGGAGGTACGAGCCCAGACCCTAGTGACCGAACTGTGATCGGTTCAAATCCTTGCAGGCAAAATCTCGACCGCTTCGCATATTCTTTACGCGCCCTGTACCCGGGGTGAGGGCAGGAGGACACTGCGTTGGCGGTCGTGCGCTCGTGAACGCAAGCCGCCGTCGAACGGCCGGAAAGAGCCGGTGAGTTCACGCCACCACCACAGAGCGCGCGGGAAACCTCCCGCGCGCTTCGCACCGTCCGTACGCCTGTCAGGCGCTATGCCCGTTTCACACCCGGGCGAGCCGTTTGAGCAGCAGCACCGAGGCGACCGGGCGGGCCCCGGCCTTCGCCACGCCGTCGGCGACCTCGCGGTCCGCGGAGACCACCACGATCTGCCGCCCCGGCGGCTCCGCGCGCACCAGCCGGCGGATCAACTCGTCCGCGGTCTCACCGGCCTTGGAGAACAGCACCCGCACCCCGCGCGGCGGCGCGAGCAGCACCGGCATGTCCAGGTCGGCCCCGTCGAAGACGCAGGTCACCTCCGCGCCGCTCTGCGCGGCCAGCGCCGCCAGCCCGCCCAGCAGCCGCAGCCGCTGCTTCTCCAACGGCAGCGCGGGATAACCGGTCTTGGTGACGTTGTAGCCGTCGACCACCAGGTGCGCCTGCGGCAGCGCGAGGAGTTGGTCCAGCAGCGCCGGGTCGGTCGCGGACAGCGCCCGGGTGGCGATGTCCCGCGCGCTGAACGCCCCGGGCGCGACCGCGTCCACGGTGTCCGCGGGCCGTACCCCGAGCGTGTCGCGCGGCGGCAGCGCCAGCTCGCGGCGCAGCCCGGCCGCCGCGTCGAGCACCGTGTCCAGCAGCAGCCGCAGCCGGACCTCCTCCACGCTGCGGCCCTCGCGCACCGCGCGCCGGCCGGCCTCCACCACCGCCTCGGCCTCGGTCAGCCGGGTCCGCAGCCGGCGCGCCTCGCTCTCGGCCGCGGCACGCTCGCGCGCGGCGGCCGCCCGGGCCTCGTCCAGCTCGGCCTGGAGTTTGCGCTGCGCGGCCTCGGCGCGCTTCACGTCGCTGTGCGCGGCCCGCAGTTTGCGGTGCAGCGCGTCGCCGTCCTTGCGTACGGCGTCGAGTTCGCCGCGGGCGCGGGCCGCGTCGGCGCGGGCCTGGGCCTGGAGCGCGACCACCTCCTCGCGCAGCCGGGCCAGTTCGCGGACCGTCTCCTCGTCGACCCGCTCGGCGTCGGCCCGCTGGGCCTCCTCGCCCGCGGTCGCCACGAGCTTGGCCCACCCCTCCGGCCGCAGCAGATACGCGGCCGCGGCCACGTCCAGCGGGTCGGCGGCCGGCGGCGGGGTGCCGGAGTCCAGCGCCCCGGTCAGCTCCGGCTGCGCCTCCCGCAGCCGCCCGGCGACCTTCAGCCGGAAGCCGGGGTCCGACTCCAGCGCGGCGGCCAGCGCGGTCGCCGCGTACTTCACCCGGCGGGACGGCGTGAAACGGGCATACGGCCGCAGCGACACCGGCAGTTCGGGGAAGGTGAACCCGCCGAAGGCGTCGGCGGCGATGGCGACCACCCGGTGCCGTACGCCTTCGGGCAGCGGCCGGTCGAGCGCGGACTCGACCGCGCCGTCCTGCTCCGCGCCGCGCGCGTCGTCAGCCGCCGCGTCCCCGCCGGCCTCGTCCTCACCCGCCTCGTCCTCACCCACCGCGTCCGTGTGCTCCGCGGCATGCTCGGCGGAAGGCTCGGCCGGGCCGGTACGGTCGGCGGGCGCGCCGCCGTCCGCGGGCACGGCGTGCTCCACCGGCTCGGCGTCCCGCGCCGCTCCGGCGCCCGGCCCGCTCTCCTCGTCGGGCAGCGGTAGGCCGCCGTTACCATCCACCAGTCACTCCCTGTCGGGTTCCTCGGCGCCCTCCCGGCCCCCTTCGATCCCTCCGGCCGCCGCCTGCTGCTTCCATTGTCCCCGTAACAGAGCTCAACCCGTCGCGGAACCGTCCGTCACGTCCTTGCCGGGGCGGTCCACCAGTTCGACCTGGTCCACCGCGTTGCACCAGCGGCAGCGCACGGACTCCACGGTCTCGCTGAGCACCTCGGTCTCCTCGGTGCGCGGCTCACCGCCCAGATCGAGGTGGACGTACTCGACCACGCGGGTCGAGCGGGTGACGTCGAACCTGGTCAGATTGCCGCACAGCGTGCAGCGCCACCGGGTGGTCGCGGTCGGCAGGGGAACCGTCATCGGCTCCGCACCTCTTCTCGTCTCGGTGCGTCTACTAGGCGGACTATGGCTCACCCATACCCAACGTGAGGGGCGTGTGTGCCCCGGTCACCCTACGGCCTCGGAGGTCCGGCGCGCTGCGGCGAGGCGGTCCTTGCCGGTTGGTCCCGTTCCGTCATGATCGGTGCATGGTCATCCCGGTGTACGACAAGAACCCGGTCCGCCGCCCGCCGGTCGTGACCTACGCCCTCATCGGCATCTGCACCGTGGTGTTCCTGCTCAGCCCGCTCTCCGGCTTCGTCCGGCTGCACGGCAGCGGGCCCGCGCTCCAGTGCGCGCAGACGGTCTACTTCGACCGCTGGGGCGTCATCCCCAGCGAGCTGTTCCACGGGCGGCTCCCGGTCGGCGAGCTCGACCTGCCGGCCGGCTGCAAGACCCCGGGCACGTTCCCCAAGGTGCCGTTCCTGTCCGTGCTCACCTCGATGTTCGTGCACGGCGGCTGGCTGCACCTGATCGGCAACATGCTCTTCCTCTACGTCTTCGGCGACAACGTGGAGAACCGCATGGGCCGGGTCCGCTTCGCGCTCTTCTACCTCGCGGCCGGCTACCTCGCCACCTACGGCTTCGCCTTCGCCAACACCGACGACACACAGAGCCTGGTCGGCGCCTCCGGGGCGATCTCGGGTGCCCTCGGCGCCTACCTCTACCTCTATCCCAAGGCCCGCGTCACCAGCCTCTTCCCTTTCCTCTTCTTCGTGCCGCTGCGGTTCCCGGCCTGGGTCGTGCTCGGCTTCTGGTTCGTCCTGCAGTGGCTCGCCGCCCAGACCGCGCAGGGCGGCCCCGGCGTCGCCTACCTCGCCCACGTGGTCGGCTTCGCCTTCGGGTTCCTGTGGGCGTGGGTCTGCTACCGGCCACGGCGTAAGGTGAGCGTCGTCATCGGACCCACCCAAGGAGACGTCCAGCCGTGATCACCGCGATCGTGCTCATCAAGACCTCAGTGGACCAGATCCCCGAGATCGCCGAGTCGATCGCCGCGTTGGACCACGTCAGCGAGGTGTACTCGGTGACCGGGACGTACGACCTGGTCGCGCTGGTACGCGTGGCTCGCCACGATGACCTCGCGGACATCATCCCCGGGCAGATCTCCAAGATCCCGGGGGTGGAAGTGACCGACACCCACGTCGCGTTCCGCACGTATTCCCAGCACGACCTGGAGGCCGCGTTCTCCATCGGGCTGGACTCCTGAGGAACCGCAGGTCCTGCCCCCGGATGGTCCGGTCCGACCATCCGGTCCGTTCCGGCTGGTCGCGCGGTTCCCCGCGCCCCTTGGTGACGCACCTCTTCCGCGGCGTGCAGCCACCGGCCGGGGACGCGTGACGGGCAGCCCGGGCGGTCCCGTCACCGTACGGGCACGCACCGCCCGGCCTCGGTGCGGTAGCGCCACGCCGCACCGTCGCGGACGAGGGTCCGGACGGCCCCGAGGAAACGCTCGATGTGCTCCTCGGGCGTACCCGCCCCGAAGCTGACCCGCACGGCGTTCAGGGAGCGCTCGCCGGGCGCCGCGTCGGGCGCCCCGCACTCCCCCGGCTCGTCCGGCTCCGTGTCGAGCAGGGTCCGCACCAGCGGGTGCGCGCAGAACAGCCCGTCCCGCACCCCGATCCCGTACTCCGCCGAGAGCGCGGCCGCGAAGTGCGAGGAGTTCCAGCCGCGGACGACGAAGGAGAGCACGCCGACCCGGGCGGAGCCGGACCCGAACAGGGAGAGCACGCGGACCTCGGGAAGCTCGGCGAGCCCGTCCCGCAGCCGGGCCAGGAGTTCACGCTCACGGGTGACAAGGGAGTCGAAGCCGGCCTCGGTGAGCGCCTTGCACGCGGACGCGATGGCGTACGCGCCGATCACGTTCGGCGACCCGGCCTCGTGGCGGGCGGTGCCGGAGTGCCATTCGACGGACAGCCCGTCGCCGGAGCGCGCGACCTTGCGGGTGGCTCCGCCGCCCGCGAGGTACGGCTCGGCGGCCCGCAGCCAGTCGGCCCGGCCGGCGAGTACCCCGGCGCCGAAGGGCGCGTAGAGCTTGTGCCCGGAGAAGGCGACCCAGTCGACGTCCAGCGCGGTGATGTCCACCGGGTGGTGCGGGGCGAGTTGGGCGGCGTCGAGCACGATCCGCGCGCCGTGCCGGTGCGCGGCGGCGGCCAGTTCCCGTACCGGCCAGATCTCGCCGGTCACGTTGGACGCGCCGGTCACGCAGACCAGCTTCGGGCCCTTGGGGGCGCCGTGCAGCGCCACGTCGAGGGAGGCGACGGCCTGTTCGGGGGTGCGCGGCGCGGGCAGGTACTCCACCCGCGCGCCCTCGGCACGCTGCCAGGGCAGCAGCGCGGCGTGGTGCTCGGTGTCGAAGACGAAGACGCGGGTGCCGGCCGGGAGCGCCGAGGCCAGCAGGTTGAGCGAGTCGGTGGTGGAGCGGGTGAAGATCAGCTCGTCGTCCGGGCGGCAGCCGAGGAACTCCGCGACGGTCTCGCGGCTCTGCTCGAACAGGTCGGTGGACAGCTGCGACAGGTAGCCGGCGCCGCGGTGCACGCTGCCGTAGTAGGGCGCGTAGGCGGCGACGTCGTCCCACACCCGCTGGAGGGCGGGGGCGCTGGCGGCGTAGTCGAGGGCGGCGTACCCCACTTCCCCGCCGGTGACGAGCGGCACCCGCACGTCACGGCCGAGCACGGGCAGCGGGGTGGTCGTACAGGCGGGGCAGTCGGTGGCGGCGGCGCCGGCGGCGGGGCGGACGGCGGCGCTGACGCCAGTGGTGCTGGTGGTACCAGTGGTGCTGGTGGTGACGGTCAAGGCGAACTCCCGGCGGAAGGCAGGCGAAAGCACCACGAAGCGTGCAGCCGAAAGCGACTGCGCGGGCGGCGCGGAGCATGAAGATCGGGCGGAATTGCTGGTTGCAGAACCGGGGCCGACTGGCCCTAACGCATTCGCTTGCTCATGAAAGAACTCCCCAGTCCGGCTTGCTGTGAGCCTCGCTGCATCACAGCCTGGTCATCACCCGGGGCACCCCGCCTCGGACGGAGGGTTGCCGGACAGCGAGCCGGGGCCTTTGCGCTGTCACTCGTGACCTGGAACAAGATTGTGCCATACGGCGACGCGGGCGCAAGATGCCGTCCGCTCAGTGGACGGCGCCTCACGCCCGCGCCCGCACGCTCTGTACCGATATGCCCGTTTCACGCCCACCGCTGGTACGCGCCCGCGTACGTTCCGGTGTCCGCGCCGCGCCGCTACCCGCGGGTGGCCGCCACCCACCGCTCCAGCACGGCCTCGGCCGCACCCGAGTCGATCGACTCCGCGGCCCGCTCCAGGCCCTTGATGATGCGCTCCTCCAGCGTGCCGCCGCTTGCCGGCGTCAACGCGGTCAGCGCGGCAGCCGAGTTGAGCAGCACCGCGTCCCGCACCGGCCCGCGCTCACCGGCGAGCAGCCGCCGGGCCACGTCCGCGTTGTACGACGCCTCGCCACCGCGCAGCGCCTCCACCGGCACCAGTTCCAGACCGACGTCCCGCGGGTCGAAGCCGGCGTGCTCGACCTTGCCGTCCCCGACCACCCACACCTGCGAGGTCGCGGTGGTGGTCAGCTCGTCCAGGCCGTCGTCACCGCGGAACACCAGTGCGGACGAGCCGCGTTCGGCGAGCACCCCGGCGAGGATCGGCGCCATCCGCAGGTCCGCGACCCCGGTCGCCTGTGCCTTCACCCGGGCCGGGTTGGTCAGCGGGCCGAGGAAGTTGAACGGAGTCGCCACCCCCAACTCGCTCCGGGCGGTGGCCACATGACGCAGCGCCGGGTGGAACCTGACGGCGAAGCAGAAGGTGATGCCGACCTCCTGCGCCACCTCGGCGACCCGCTGCGGCGACAGGTCGAGGTTGACGCCCAGCGCCGCGAGCACGTCGGACGCGCCGCTCCTCGACGACGCCGACCTGCTGCCGTGCTTGACCACCCGGGCGCCGGTGCCGGCCACCACGATCGCCGACATCGTGGAGATGTTCACGGAGTTCGACCGGTCGCCGCCGGTGCCGACCACGTCCACGGTCGGGCCCGGCACCTCGATGGTCGTCGCGTGCGCGTACATCGCCTCGACCAGTCCGGCGATCTCCGCGACCGTCTCGCCCTTGCTGCGCAGCGCCACCGCGAAGCCGGCGATCTGGGCGTCGGTGGCCTCGCCGCTCATGATCGAGTCCATCGCCCACGCGGTCTCCGCGGAGCTGAGGTCGTCCCTGCGGATCAGGGCGCCGAGGATGTCCGGCCACGAGCGCGCGGCCCCGGGTTCGCCTCCGGCGGGGTGCACAACGCTCATGGCTTCACGCTCCTGGAATACGGCAACACGTCTGACCGCACCCTATCGGTGGGGTGTGCTCCGCAGGGGCGCGTGGGGGTCCTCCCGCGCACCGGGGGGACGCCCGGGGTACGCCCGGGGTACGCCCGGGGTACGCCCGGGGTACGCCCGGGGTACGCCCGGGGTGCGCCCGGGAACGACAAGGCCGCCCGGGCGTGCCCGGGCGGCCTTGGCAGCGTGTCGACGGCTCAGTGGTGGCCGTGGCCGCTGGTGATCTCTTCGTACTCCTCGACCGTCGGCTTCGGGATCTGGCTGTGCTCGCCGTAGAACCCCTCGGAGAGCCTCGCCTGCACCTTCGCGACGGGGCTGACCTTGCGCGCGACACCGTTCTCGTCGGTCTCGGGTCCGAGGTCCAGCGGCTGCGGCTGGACGTGCGCGGTGAGCACGTGCAACTGCTGCTGCGACAGCGGCTCGTGCACCTCGATGAACTCGCCGTGCGGCAGCCGCTTGATGATGCCGCTCTCCCGCCCGTGCAGCACCTTGTCGCGGTCGCGGCGCTGGAGCCCGAGGCAGATCCGCTTCGTGACCCAGAACGCGGCCGGTGGTGCCAGGAAGAAGGCGACCCGCACGACCCAGGTGATCGCGTTGATCGACAGATGGAAGTGCGTGGCGATCAGGTCGTTGCCGCCACCGATCAGCAGCACGAAGTACAGCGTCAGCCAGGCGACGCCGAACCCGGTGCGCACCGGACGGTTGCGCGGACGGTCCAGCAGGTGGTGCTCGCTCTTGTCCCCGGTGACCCAGGACTCGATGAACGGGTACACCGCGATGGCCATCATCACCAGCGGGAAGACCATCAGCGGGATGAAGACGCCGAGCACCAGGGTGTGGCCCCAGGCCCTGATCTCCCAGCCGGGCATCACACGGATCAGGCCCTCGGAGAAGCCCATGTACCAGTCCGGCTGGGCTCCGGTGGACACCTGGTCCGGCCGGTAGGGGCCGATCGCCCAGATCGGGTTGATGGTGGCGATCGCGGCGATCGCGGCGATCACACCGAAGACCAGGAAGAAGAAGCCGCCCGCCTTCGCGGTGTAGATCGGCAGCAGCGGCGAGCCGACCACGTTCTTCTCGGTCTTGCCGGCACCCGGGAACTGGGTGTGCTTGTGGAAGAACACCAGGATCAGGTGGGCCACCAGCAGACCGGCCATCAGACCCGGCAGCAGCAGGATGTGCACCGAGTAGAACCGGCTGACGAAGTCGTGCCCGGGGAACTCCCCGCCGAACAGGAACATCGACAGGTAGGTGCCGACGATCGGCGTGGAGAGCACCGCGCCTTCCATGAACCGCACGCCGGTGCCGGACAGCAGGTCGTCCGGGAGCGAGTAGCCGGTGAAGCCGGTGAACATGCCCAGGAAGAGCAGGGTCCAGCCGAAGAGCCAGTTCAGCTCGCGCGGCTTGCGGAACGCGCCGGTGAAGAAGACGCGCATCATGTGCACGATCATCGCGGCGATGAAGATCAGCGCGGCCCAGTGGTGGATCTGCCGGACCAGCAGGCCGCCGCGGACCTCGAAGCTGATGTGCACCGTGGAGGCGAACGCCTCGGACATCCGCTGGCCGTCGAGCGGCGCGTACGGGCCGTTGTAGACGACCTCGTTCATGCTCGGGTGGAAGAACAGCGTCAGATACACACCCGTGAGGATGAGGATCACGAAGCTGTAGAGGCAGACCTCACCGAGCATGAAGGACCAGTGGTCCGGGAAGATCTTGCGCAGGTTGGACTTGGCCAGCTTGTAGAGCCCGAGCCGGCCGTCGGTCCACTCCGCGACCCGCTCACCGGGGTTCGTCGGGCGGCCACGCCGGGTCGGTGCATCGGTCGTGGTGCTCATGAGCGCTCCCAGAATGCCGGGCCGACGGGCTCCTCGAAGTCGCCGAGGGCGATGAGGTTGCCCTCACTGTTGACGCTGATCCGGAGCTGCGGCAGCGGGTGGCCCGCGGGACCGAAGAGCACCCGCGCGCCGTCGGAGAGGTCGAACGTCGACTGGTGGCACGGGCAGAGCACGTGGTGCGTCTGCTGCTCGTACAGGCTGATCGGGCAGCCGACGTGGGTGCAGATCTTGGAGAAGGCGACGATGCCCTGGTGGCTCCAGTCGCGCTCGCGCTTGTCCTTGATGTCGTCCGGCTTGAGCCGGATGATCATCAGGGCGGCCTTGGCGATCTGCTCCTGGAAGTCCTCCTGGCTCTCTTCGAGTCCGTCCGGCTGGGCGAAGGTCAGAGAGCCGACGACGACGTCCTCGGGACGCAGCGGCTGGTTGGTGTTGGTGTTGATCAGCTGCTTGCCCTTGGCCCACATGGTGTGGTCGAGCTTCTTCTCCGGCAGCGGGCCGAGGTCGCGCAGGATCACCAGGCCGGCCAGCGGCACCATGGTGAGCGCGCCCATCATGGTGTTGCGGATCAGCTTGCGGCGGCCGAAGCCGCTCTCCTTCGCGCCGGTGATCCACTGCTGGCGGACGTTCTCCCGCAGCTCGTCGTCGGCGTCGATACGGTGCCGCTCGTCGGCGACCTCCTCGTCCGACATCAGCGTCCGGGCCCAGTGCACGGCGCCCGCGCCGATGCCGAACAGCGCCACGGCCAAGGTGAGGCCGAGCGAGAAGTTCAGCGCACTGACGTGCCCGAACGGGAAGATGTAGACGATCTTGTCGACCGGGAAGATGACGAAGCACGCGATGAACGCGATGGTGCCGAGCATCGACAGCGTGAACAGGCCGGCCACCACTCGCTCGGAGTGCCTGGCCGCCTTCTCGTCGATGTCCTGGCGCCGGTACTCGTGGGGCGGCAGCCCGGGGTCGGCGAACGGGTCGGGCTTGGCGACCTCGTCGCCGTGGTGGCCGCCCCGCTCGCTCGGCAGGTTCTCTGGCACGTCGTTGTGCGATCCAGTCTCGTCGCTCATGATTTCTTGGCCTTAGTCGTCCGTGCAGCGAGCCAGGTCGTGAGACCGATCAGCGTGCCGAGGCCGAAGACCCAGGCGAACAGGCCCTCGGACACCGGGCCGAGAGAACCGAGCGTGAAGCCGCCGGGGTTCGGGCTCTGCGCGCTGTCCACGGCCTTCAGGTACGCGATGATGTTCGCCTTCGCGTCGGAGGGCATCGTGCTGTCCGGGAAGGACGGCATGTTCTGCGGGCCGGTCTGCATCGCCTCGTAGATGTGCTTCGACGAGACGCCCTTGAGACTCGGCGCGAACTTGCCGTGCGTCAGCGCACCGCCCTTGCCCACGAAGTTGTGGCACTGCGTGCAGTTGGTCCGGAACAGCTCGCCGCCCTTGGCGACGTCGGCGGAGGCCGGGCTGTACTGGTCCTTCGTCGGGGTCGCCGGGCCGGGGCCCAGGGAGGCGATGTACGCGGCGAGCTGGTCGATCTCGCCCTGGCTGTAGGTGTTCTTCTTCGCCTCGACCTGCGGGCCGGGCTGCTTGGCCGGCATGCGGCCGGTGCCGACCTGGAAGTCCACCGCGGCCGAGCCGACGCCCACCAGGCTCGGGCCGTCTGAACTGCCCTGCCCCGACATGCCGTGGCAGCTGGCGCAGCCGACCTGGTAGAGCTTCTTGCCCTCCTCGATGGCGAGGGAGGACTGCGAGGAGTCAGCCTGCGCCTTGGGCGCCGGCGCGAGCGCGGCGTACAGCCCCCCGGTGGCCGCGAGCGCGAAGAGTAGGACGACAAGCGCCGCCAGCGGATGGCGCCGTCGTGCGGAGAGCTTTTTCACGGATTACCCCGGTGTCAGGATCTCTTGTGTCGATGCTTCTGGCTGTGCCGTCGGCGGGCCGTCGTCCTCCGTCCGGAGTGCGACGCTGCGCCGACCGCGCGGTACCGGCTACTTGATCAGGTAGATCGTGGCGAACAGGCCGATCCAGACGACATCGACGAAGTGCCAGTAGTAGGACACGACGATGGCCGCGGTCGCCTGCTGATGGGTGAACCGCTTGGCCGCGTACGTGCGGCCCAGCACCATCAGGAACGCGATCAGACCACCCGTCACATGCAGCCCGTGGAACCCGGTCGTCAGGTAGAACACCGAGCCGTACGGATCGGAGCTGAGCGAGATCCCGTCCTTCTTGACCAGGTTGGTGTACTCGAAGATCTGCCCGCCGATGAAGATCGCGCCCATCACGAACGTCACGATGAACCACGAGCGCAGCTTCTTCACGTCACCGCGCTCGGCGGCGAACACGCCCATCTGGCACGTGAAGGAGGAGAGCACGAGGATCGTCGTGTTCGTCGCGGAGAACGGCACGTTCAGCGCGTCGGCGTGGGCCTTCCAGAAGGTCTCACCAGTGACCGACCGAAGGGTGAAGTACATCGCGAAGAGGGCCGCGAAGAACATCAGCTCGGAACTCAGCCAGATGATGGTCCCGACGCTGGTGAGGTTCGGCCGGTTGACCGACGGGTGCGCGTGCCCGGTTTCTACTGCTGTTGCTGTCGCCACGTCCGACATTATGTCGGTCCCTTATCCGGCGCTGACTCCGGGGGTCCCCCTTCGGTGTGTCAAGCACCTTCCGCGACCCGCACGGCCTAGTTGGGCGTCCTTCGATCGGGCGACCCCTCCTCGGAAACACCCTGGCGGGAGTAGCATCCGAGCCACTTGAGAAAACCTTCACGAGGAGGAGCCACGATGCAGGCGACCGCCACGGTGCTGGTCTACAGCGACGACGCGAACACCCGGGAGCAGGTCCGGCTCGCCGTCGGCACCCGCCCCTCCGCCGACCTTCCCCCGGTGCAGTACGTGGAATGCGCGACGCTGCCCGCGGTGCTGAGCGAGTTGGAGAAGGGCGGCATCGACGTGATGGTGCTGGACGGGGAGGCCAACCCGGCCGGCGGAATGGGCGTGTGCCGCCAGGCGAAGGACGAGATCTTCCGCTGCCCGCCGGCGATGGTGCTGATCGGGCGCCCGCAGGACGCCTGGCTGGCCACCTGGAGCCGCGCCGACGCCGCGATCACCCATCCGGTGGACCCGGTGGCCCTCACCGACGCCCTGACGGTCCTCCTGCACCGCCGCCTGGAGCCCGTGACGAAGGCCGTCGCCCACCGGTAGGACCGGTGAGCGACGGCGGTCGGTGGGTGAAGGGATGACGGCGCCCACGCGAGGCGGGATCGCGGCAGGAATCAAGCCGTCTGCGGGGTGAGGCGAGCGGGGGTGCCGGCCGGGACGTCGACCGGGGTGGTCTGGTCCTGGTCGGTGCTGCCGGCCCCGGAACCGCTGGGGGTGCTGGGCGTGCTGCCGGCGCCGCCGCCGGAACCGCCGTTCAGCGCGCTGCCCTTCTGCCACTGGGCCCAGCTCAGGTTCCAGTCGCCGAAGCCGTTGTCGAACGGCGTCATCATCGGGCCCTGGCTGTTGACGACCCGCACGACATCGCCGACCCGGACGTGGTCGAAGAACCACTCCGCGTCCGCGGTGCTCATGCCGGTGCAGCCGTGGCT
This sequence comes from Streptomyces sp. NPDC088194, assembly GCF_040702025.1. Classification (NCBI taxonomy): domain Bacteria; kingdom Bacillati; phylum Actinomycetota; class Actinomycetes; order Kitasatosporales; family Streptomycetaceae; genus Streptomyces; species Streptomyces sp. NPDC088194. The sequence goes on from NZ_JBFBIV010000068.1 coordinate 23,301, forward strand.
GACGTTGGCGGACCCCTGGGAGCCGACCGACCACGGCGCGGCGTGCACGTACTCGCCGCTCCATGTCACCCGGGTGGCCCAGTAGACGGGCAGGTCGTACGAGTCCGAGCTGCCGGCGGCGATGCCGACGGTGGAGCTCTTCATCTGGACGAACGACTCCTTGTCCAGCACCACCTTGATGCCGTTACGGGTGTCGAAGCCCGGCTTCCCGGTGGTGACCGGGAGGGTGCGGACCACCTTGCCGTCGTCCTTGAACGTCATCTCGTCGGTGGACGCGTCGGTGAGCGCCTCGATCCGGTCGCCGGTGTGCACGGTGAGCGGCTTGTCCGCGCCGCCGTACAGCTTCTTGGCTATCTGCACGCCGCTGAGGGTGCTGCGGGCGCTGATCGTGGCGTGGGCGGGCCAGTACGTGCTGGGGCGGTAGTGCAGGGTGCGGTCGTCGACCCAGTACCAGGAGCCCTTCGCCGCCTGGGGGTTGCTGCTGACCTGGAGGTGGGACTCCACCACGGCGCGGGACTGCCTGTCCTTGACAGGGGCGCTGAGCGTGGCGGTGATCGGCTCGCCGACGCCGTAGGTCCCGGCGTTCGGGCCGAAGGTGACGTGGAAGCCGGCCGCCGCTCCGGTGGTGTCGAAGGTGAGGGTCTTACGGCCGGGGTGGCCGCCCGAGTCCTCGGTACTCACCCGAACGGTGTAGTGCGCGCCGGCGGCGAGCGGGGTGGTGGAGTGCCAGTGCCTGCTGTCGGCACTGAGCTGGCCGCTGACGTAGCGCCCGGTCGAGTCGGTCGCGGTGACGTCGGTTATCTGCGAGCCGGTCTGCACGGAGACTTTGAGGGGCTTGGCCGGGTTGGCCTTGCCACGGCCGGAGGTACCGAAGGTGACCTTGGCCGCGGCGTCGTGGGGGGAGGCTGCCAGCGGGTTGCCGCCACCGCCGCAGGCGGTGAGCCCTATCGCGAGGGGCGCCGCGAGAATCGCGCGGCGCACGGTTATCAGCCGGCGGGGGCGGGGGCGCTCGGGAAGGTGGTTCATGCGTTCACGCTATGAACGGCCGCCGGTTTCCGCGCGGTGGACGCCTGCAAAACGGTGAGGGCGGGTCCTGAGCACCGTACTGGTACTCCGGACCCGCCCCTCGTGCCGGCGGCCGCTCAGCGGCCGCCTGCGCCGCCTACTGGGTGCGGTCCTCACCGTGGTAGTACTCGAACACCCATCCCCACACGCCGATCAGGATCACCGGCAGGGAGAAGAAGAGCAGCCACCAGCCGAAGATGATGCCGAGGAAGGCCAGGCTGCCGCCGATGCCCAGGGCGAGCGGCTGCCAGCTGTGCGGGCTGAAGAAGCCCAGCTCGCCCGCGTCGTCGGCGACGTCCGCGTCCTCCCGGTCCTGCGCGCCGGTGTCGGCCCGCCGGGCGGTGAACGCCAGGTAGAAGCCGATCATGGTGCACAGGGCGAAGGCCATGAACAGCGCCGTGGTGCCGGCCGCTTCCTTGGACCAGATCCCGTAGACGATCGCCGACGCCAGGATGAAGACGGCGAAGCCCAGGAACATCTTGCCTTGGACCTTCACTTGCCGGCCTCCGTCTCATCCGAGCCGGACAGCGCGGAAGCCGCCGGGGCGCCGCTGTGGGCGAGCGCGTCCATGGCCGCGATCTCCGGGTGGTGCAGGTCGAACGCCGGGGATTCGGAGCGAATCCGGGGCAGCGTGAGGAAGTTGTGCCGCGGCGGCGGGCAGGAGGTCGCCCACTCCAGCGAACGGCCGTAGCCCCACGGGTCGTCGACCTCGACCTTCTTGCCGTACTTCGCCGTCTTCCAGACGTTGTAGAGGAACGGCAGGATCGACAGGCCGAGCAGGAACGAGCTGATCGTGGAGACCGTGTTCAGCGTGGTGAAGCCGTCTGCCGCGAGGTAGTCCGCGTAGCGGCGCGGCATGCCCTCGACACCCAGCCAGTGCTGGACGAGGAAGGTGCCGTGGAAGCCGAAGAACAGCGTCCAGAAGGTGATCTTCCCGAGCCGCTCGTCGAGCATCTTGCCGGTCATCTTCGGCCACCAGAAGTGGAAGCCCGCGAACATCGCGAACACCACGGTGCCGAAGACCACGTAGTGGAAGTGCGCGACCACGAAGTACGAGTCCGAGACGTGGAAGTCCAGCGGTGGCGCCGCGAGGATGACACCGGTCAGACCACCGAAGGTGAAGGTGATCAGGAAGCCGATGGACCACAGCATCGGTGTCTCGAAACTCAGTGAGCCCTTCCACATGGTGCCGATCCAGTTGAAGAACTTCACACCGGTCGGTACCGCGATCAGGAAGGTCATGAACGAGAAGAACGGCAGCAGCACACCGCCGGTGACGTACATGTGGTGCGCCCACACCGTCACCGAAAGGCCGGCGATGGAGATCGTCGCGGCGACCAGGCCGATGTAGCCGAACATCGGCTTGCGGCTGAAGACCGGAATGACCTCGGAGATGATGCCGAAGAACGGCAACGCGATGATGTACACCTCTGGATGGCCGAAGAACCAGAAGAGGTGCTGCCATAGCAGTGCGCCGCCGTTGGCCGCGTCGAAGACGTGTGCGCCGAATTTTCTGTCCGCTTCCAGACACAGCAGCGCGGCCGCGAGCACCGGGAAGGCGAGCAGCACGAGCACCGCGGTCAGCAGCACGTTCCAGCAGAAGATCGGCATCCGGAACATCGTCATGCCGGGGGCGCGCATGCAGATGATCGTGGTGATGAAGTTGACCGCGCCGAGGATGGTGCCGAAGCCGGACAGCGCCAGACCCATGATCCACATGTCGGCGCCGACGCCGGGCGAGTTCACCGCGTTGGACAGCGGCGAGTACGCGAACCAGCCGAAGTCGGCCGCGCCCTGCGGGGTGACGAAGCCGCCCACCGCGATCAGCGAGCCGAACAGGTAGAGCCAGTAGGCGAACATGTTCAGCCGCGGGAACGCCACGTCGGGCGCGCCGATCTGCAGCGGCATGATCCAGTTGGTGAAGCCCGCGAACAGCGGCGTCGCGAACATCAGCAGCATCACGGTGCCGTGCATCGTGAACGCCTGGTTGAACTGCTCGTTGGACAGGAACTGGTTGCCCGGGCGCGCCAACTCCGCCCGCATCAGCAGCGCCAGGACGCCGCCGATCAGGAAGAAGGCGAACGACGTCACCAGGTACATCGTGCCGATGGTCTTGTGGTCGGTGGTGCTGAGCCACGACACCGCGATCGAGCCGGGCTTCTTGACCCGGGCCGGGATTTCGTCCTCGTAGGAGTCGTCGGCCTCCGCCGCTCCCTGAGGTTCGTTGAGAATGCTCATGTGGTCTTGGGCTCCGAGTTCTTCGCGTTGCCCGTGGTGGCAATGCCCGACGGCAGATAACCGGTCTGACCCTTTGCCGCCAGGTCCTTGAGGTGCTGCTCGTACTGCGCCGGCGTGACCACCTTGACGTTGAACAGCATCCGGGAGTGGTCCACGCCGCAGAGTTCGGCGCACTTGCCCTTGAAGTCACCGAGCCGGCTCGGGGTGACCTGGAAGTCGTTGGTCTGGCCCGGGACGACGTCCATCTTCATCAGGAAGGGGATGACCCAGAAGTCGTGGATGACGTCACGCGAGGTCAGCACGAACCGGACGGACTCGCCCTTCGGCAGCCACAGCGTCGGCCCGGGAAGCCCGGTGTCCGGGTCCTTGCTGGCCGCGGTGCCGACGTCGTAGACGCCTTCCTCACCGGGCTGCCAGTCGAGCTTGTTCTGCGGGATCTCGTTGAGCTCCGCCGGCACCTTGGTGGGTGTGGCGGGGTTGCCGTCCACGTTCTCCAGGTAGTTGAAGCCCCAGCTCCACTGGAACCCGACCACGTTGATCACGTGCTGCGGCTTCTTCGAGGTGTCCAGCAGCTTCGTCTCGTCCCGGGCGGTGAAGTAGAACAGCACCGCGATCACGAGGATCGGAACGATCGTGTAGAAGGCCTCGATCGGCATGTTGTAACGGGTCTGCGGAGGGACCTCGACCTTGGTCCGGCTGCGCCGGTGGAAGATCACGCTCCACAGGATCAGGCCCCATACCAGTACACCGGTCGCCAGTGCGGCGGCCCAGGAGCCCTGCCAGAGGGAGAGGATTCGCGGTGCCTGTTCCGTCGCCGGGGTGGGCATACCGAGGCGGGGGTAGTCCTTGTAGGAGCAACCCGTTGCGGTTGCCAGGACCAGGCCCGCGGCCAGCGCCCGCGGCAGCCATCGCCGCACCGGGCGCCGCGACAATGGGGTACCTCCCACGCCGTCCTGGCCGTGGGGGAGGTCGGAGCCGTTGGGACTCACGTAGCGCCTTCCCGAGAGTCTCGCCCGCGCGTCCCGAGTGTTCCGGCCGTCTGCTGGTCGGTCGGCCCGAGCGCGGGCGCGTAGGTGTGGATGTTTATGCGGCACAAACCCTACTGGACGCTATTTGGAGTCTCGCGGGGAGGGGGGCCAACGCGCCGGGGCGCTCCCCGAAGGGGTGGATCAGGTGCGGATCGGGTGCGGATCAGGCCCGGTCCGATCCCGGAAATGCGCCACGCCGCGGGTGTTCTGACGCCGCGCCGAGCGGCGCGCCGGGGCGGGCGGCGCGGGTTGTAGCGTGCTGAGGTGCCCTACTTCGACGCGGCCTCCGCCGCTCCCCTGCATCCCGTGGCGCGCCAGGCGCTGCTCGCCGCGCTGGACGAGGGATGGGCCGACCCGGCCCGGCTGTACCGCGAGGGGCGCCAGGCGCGGCTGCTGCTCGACGCGGCGCGCGAGGCCGCCGCGGAGGCGGTGGGCTGCCGCGCCGACGAGTTGGTGTTCACTCCTTCGGGGACGCGCGCGCTGCACTCCGCCGTGTCGGGGGCGGCCGCCGGGCGGCGCCGGGTCGGCCGCCGGCTGGTGGTCTCGGCGGTGGAGCATTCGGCGGTACTCCACGCGGCGGAGGCGGCCGCGGGGGCCGAAACCGTACAAGTGGGGGTGGATCGGACCGGCCGGGTGCGGCCGGCGGACTTCGCCGCGGCGCTCGCGGGCGAGGGGCAGCCGCGGACCGGGCCGGAGTCGGGGGGCGGCGGTACGGCGCTGGCCGCGCTCCAGTCGGCGAACCACGAAGTGGGCACGGTCCAACCGGTCGCGGAGGTCGCCGACCTGTGCCGCGCGGCCGGGGTGCCGCTGCTGGTGGACGCGGCGCAGTCGCTGGCGTGGGGGCCGGTGGAGGGCGCCTGGTCGCTGCTGGCGGCGAGCGCGCACAAGTGGGGCGGGCCGCCCGGGGTCGGGCTGCTCGCGGTCCGCAAGGGCACCCGGTACGCCCCTCAGGAGCCCGCCGACGAAAGGGAGTCGGGCCGCTCGCCCGGCTTCCAGAACCTCCCCGCGATCGTGGCCGCGGCCGCGTCCCTGCGGGCGGTGCGCGCGGAGGCGGCGGCCGAGGCGGCCCGCCTGTCGGTGCTGGTGGACCGGATCAGGGCGGCGGTGCCGCGCCTGGTCCCCGATGTCGAGGTGGTCGGCCACGACCGGCTGCGGCTGCCGCACCTGGTCACGTTCTCCTGCCTGTACGTCGACGGGGAGGCGCTGCTGACCGGTCTGGACCGGGCGGGTTTCTCGGTCTCCTCGGGGTCCTCGTGCACGTCGAGCACCCTGACGCCCAGCCATGTGCTCAAGGCGATGGGGGTGCTGTCGGAGGGGAACGTCCGGGTGTCGCTGCCGGCCGGCACCTCCCCGGCGGACGTCGACCGCTTCCTCGACGCGCTGCCCGAGGTGGTGGCACAGGTGCGCGCACAGCTCGGCGCCCCGACGGCCGTACGCGGAGCGGGCGTTGGCGCCGGGGACGAGGACCCGGCAGAGGTGGAGCCGGCGGGGGTGGAGGCAGCGGAGGCGGAGACGCCAGGGACGGATGCGCCAGAAGTGGCGGCCGAGGGCCTGCTGGTCGACTCGCTCGGCAAGCGCTGCCCGATCCCGGTCATCGAACTCGCCAAGGTGATCGGCGACGTTCCGGTCGGCGGCCTCGTCACGGTGCTGTCCGACGACGAGGCCGCGCGGCTGGACATCCCCGCGTGGTGCGAGATGCGCGCGCAGGAGTACGTCGGCGAGCGCCCCGCCGAGCGCGGCGTCGCCTACCTGGTGCGGCGCCGCGGCTGAGAGGGGACGTCCCGTACGTACGGTGCCGCGGCAACGGCCGGGCCGGTGCCGCGGGATACGGTCAGGCGCCGATGTGCCCGCGCACCTCGTCGGCGGCCGTGTCGCCGTACGCCTTCGTGAACCGCTCCATGAAGTGGCCGCGGCGCAGTTCGTACTCCTGGGTGCCGAGGGTCTCGATCACCAGGGTGGCGAGCATGCAGCCGACCTGGGCGGCGCGTTCGAGGCCGACGCCCCAGGACAGGCCGGACAGGAACCCGGCGCGGAAGCCGTCGCCGACGCCGGTCGGGTCGACCTTCGCCTCTTCCTGCGCGCAGCCGACCACGATGTCCTGCTCGCCCTTGCGTTCGATCCGCACGCCCTTGGCGCCGAGCGTGGTCACCCGGTTCTCCACCCGGTCCAGGATCTCCTCGGCGCTCCAGCCGGTCTTGGACTCGATCAGCCCGGCTTCGTACTCGTTGTTGAACAGGTACGCGGCGCCGTCGACCAGAATCCGGATGTCGTCGCCGTTCATCCGGGCGATCTGCTGGGAGAAGTCGGCGGCGAACGGGATGTTCCGGGTCCGGCACTCCTGGGTGTGCCGGATCATCGCCTCGGGGTCGTCGGCGCCGATGGACACCAGGTCCAGGCCGCCGGTCCGCTCCGCGACGTGGTGCAGTTCGATCAGCCGCGCCTCGCTCATCGCGCCGGCGTAGAACGAGCCGATCTGGTTGTGCGCCGCGTCGGTGGTGCAGATGAAGCGGGCGGTGTGCAGCACTTCGGAGATCCGCACCGAGTCGGTGTCCACGCCGTGGCGCTCCAGCCAGGCCCGGTACTCGGCGAAGTCGGCGCCGGCCGCGCCGACCAGGATCGGCTTCGTGCCGAGCTGGCCCATGCCGAAGCAGATGTTCGCGGCGACACCGCCGCGCCGTACGTCCAGCGCGTCCACGAGGAACGACAGGGACACCGTGTGGAGTTGGTCCGCGACGAGCTGATCGGCGAACTTGCCGGGGAAGGTCATCAGATGGTCGGTGGCGATTGATCCAGTTACGGCGATACGCACGACGGCGACTCCCGGGAAACGGTGGTGAGGTCCCCTCACGCTACCGGTCCCCGTGGAGTGGATGGCCGGGTTCCCCCCAGTGGCCAGGCCGTCCCCCGGCCGGCAACGGCAATCCCGGCCACGACGGCGGACGGCCGAAAATTACCGGTTGGTAGCCCTTTGTCCGCCCCGCGAACGTGCCTAGGGTCGAGGTATGAGTACTCCTCGCACCGCCCCGTACACGGAAAACCCCGAAAGCATGGCGGAACTGCTCGGCGACTGCCACCGCACCGCGCAGCACTGGAGCCACTCGGCCCCGGCCGCGCCGCAGCCCGCGCACGTTCGCCCCCCGGGTATCCACGTCCCGCCGAAGTCCGTCGCCGCCGTGCGGGACATGACGGAGTACGGCGCCTGACCAGGCACCCGACCGGGCGCCGCCCCCGCACCTCGCGCCTTCTCGCGCCCCACGCGCCCCAGCCTCACCCGAACGGTGGAACCGCTTCGCGCTCCGCCACGTCCCATGTGCACCTGACGGTCGACAGAGCCGAAGGAGCACCCAGTGAGCAAGGAACGCGACGACGGCGCCAACGAAGGCAGCACCCGTGGCACGCAGCCCGCGGCGAGCGCCGAGAGCCCGGAGAGCGGCGACCGCCCCACCCGTAAACCCCGGTGGGCCATCGCGGCGGTCGCGGCGGCCGTACTCGTGGTCGGCGGCGGTGGCGCCTGGTGGGCGTCCGCGGCGGGCGGCGGAGGCGGCGGCAACGCGGGCGACCCCAGCCCGCTGCGTATGGACGCCCCGGTGAACGGTGCCGCGCCAGGCGCTTCGGGGCCGACCGACGGCGGCGCGGACCTCTACCACCTGACCGGCACGCTGCCGCAGGGACCGGAGAAGGCCGCGGTCTACGCCGCGTCCGGCGCGCTGACCACCGCCGACGTGCAACGCCTCGCCCGGCTGCTGGGGGTGCCCGGCAGCGTGCGCACGGAGAACGGCTCGTGGCGGGTGGGCGCCGAGGCGGGCGCCGCCAAGCCGTCGCTCATGGTGAGCAAGGCAGCGCCGGGCACCTGGACCTACACCTCAGGCGGCGCGCCCGCGACGGGCGCGCGGACCGGCGGTTCCGATACCTCCCCGGTCCCCGCGGCGAAGGCGGCGGCCGTGGCGGCGCCGGTGCTCAAGGGGCTCGGGCTGTCCGGCGCGAAGGTGGACACCTCGACCGCGGTCGGCCCGATCCGCACGGTGAGCGCGGACCCGCGGGTGGGCGGGATGTCCACCCACGGCTGGACCACGTCGCTGCAGATCGGCGCGGACGGCCGGATCAGCAACGGCTTCGGCCGGCTGTCGGACCTCGCGAAGGGCGACACCTACCCGGTGGTGAGCGCGGCCACCGCGCTCAAGGAGCTCAACGCCTCGACCACGATCATGCACCCGGGCGCCGTGAACGGCGGGATCGTGCCGTGCCGGGCCGTACCGGCGCCGTCCGCGAAGTCCGGCGCGAAATCCGGCGCGAAATCCGGCGCCACCTCCACGACGTCCGGCGGCGCCTCCTCGTCGCCCTGCGTGCCGAGCAGTGGCGGCGGGCAGTCGACCGAGGTGCGCGGCGCGTCCTTCGGGCTCGCGCTGGAGTACGTGTCGGGCGTCCAGGCGCTGGTGCCCGCCTGGCTCTTCCAGACCGCGCCGGCCGGGGCGACCCGGACCTCGGTGGTGGCGCAGACCGCGGTCGACCCGCGCTACATCGCGAGCCCGAGCGGCAGCCCCGGCAGCGTGCCGCCCACCGGCCCGGCCTCTCCCCCGCCGTCGCTGAACCCGGGCGGGCCGATCCTGCCCACCAGCCCGGCGGACCCGGCGAACCCGCCGAGCGGCCGGACCGTGCACCGCGTGCCGATCGACTCCTACACCACCGCGGGCCGCACCCTCACGCTCGTCTACGAGGGCGGCGCGTGCGACACCTACCAGGCGTCGGCGAGCGCGAGCAGCGGCCAGGTGCGGGTGTCGGTGGTCGCGACGCCGAAGCCGAAGGGGACGGTGTGCCCGATGATCATCCGGTCGCTGAGCCAGAAGGTGACGCTGGCGGCGCCGTTGGGCGACCGCAAGGTGGTGGACGCCTCGAACGACCGGCCGCTCGCGGGCCGCTGACCGGCTCCGCGACCCGCCGGACACGACGAAGCGGCGGCACCCATGGGGGGTGCCGCCGCTTCCGTGCGACCGCTGCTGCGCGACGCGGTGGAATCCGCGACTCAGCGGCTCACCGACTCAGTGGAAGGAGTCGCCGCAGGCGCAGGAACCCGTGGCGTTCGGGTTGTCGATCGTGAAGCCCTGCTTCTCGATGGTGTCGACGAAGTCGATGGAGGCGCCGCCCAGGTACGGGGCGCTCATCCGGTCGGTGACGACCTTGACGCCGCCGAAGTCCTTGACCACGTCGCCGTCGAGGGCCCGCTCGTCGAAGAAGAGCTGGTAGCGCAGGCCCGAGCAGCCGCCGGGCTGGACGGCGACCCGCAGGGCGAGGTCCTCGCGGCCCTCCTGCTCGAGCAGGCTCTTCACCTTGGCGGCGGCAGCGTCGGACAGGAGGATGCCGTCCGTCGTGGTGGTCTCGTCCTGAACCGTCATGTGCTTCACTCCCGGGTTGTACGGACTGCTGGCTATCGATGCCTAACCGACGCCTATTCGGATTCATTCCGGGTCCGTGGCGACTTCTTCCTCACTCGTCCCTCCATGTTCGCACACGCCCAAGGGATGACCAGCGGTATGCGTCACACTGACGAAACCGGCATCGTCAATCTGACACGAACGGGTTATGATAGATAACGTCAAGTAGACGAGAAGGTCTGCGCGCTGCGAAGAAAGGGCTACGGGCCCGTGACCACCACACAAACGCCGACTGTCCCGACGGAGCCGCTGGACGTCCGGCCCACGCCACTCGCCCTGCTGCTGCTCGGCCGCGAGGCCGACCCGCGCAGCGAGCGCGGCGTGGAGTGCCCGGGCGACCTGCCCGCGCCGTCCGACCCCGACCTGGTCGCGCGGGCCCGGGCCGCCAAGGCCCGGCTGGGCGGGAAGGTCTTCATCCTCGGCCACCACTACCAGCGCGACGAGGTCATCGAGTTCGCGGACGTCACCGGCGACTCCTTCAAGCTCGCCCGCGACGCGGCCGCCCGGCCCGACGCCGAGTACATCGTCTTCTGCGGCGTGCACTTCATGGCCGAGTCCGCGGACATCCTCACCTCGGACGCCCAGCAGGTGATCCTCCCCGACCTCGCGGCCGGCTGCTCGATGGCCGACATGGCCACCGCCGAGCAGGTCGCCGAGTGCTGGGACGTCCTCGCCGACGCCGGTGTCGCCGATGCCACGGTCCCGGTGTCGTACATGAACTCCTCGGCGGACATCAAGGCGTTCACCGGCCGGCACGGCGGCACCATCTGCACCTCGTCCAACGCCCGGCGCGCGCTGGAGTGGGCGTTCGAGCAGGGCGAGAAGGTGCTCTTCCTGCCCGACCAGCACCTCGGCCGCAACACCGCGGTACGCGACATGGGCCTGTCGCTCGACGACTGCGTGGTCTACAACCCGCACAAGCCCGGCGGCGGCCTCACCGCCGAGCAGTTGCGGGCCGCGAAGATGATCCTGTGGCGCGGGCACTGCTCGGTGCACGGCCGGTTCTCGCTGGAGTCGGTCGAGGACGTCCGGGCCCGCATACCCGGCGTCAACGTGCTGGTGCACCCCGAGTGCAAGCACGAGGTGGTCACCGCGGCGGACTACGTCGGCTCCACCGAGCACATCATCAAGATGCTCGACGAGGCGCCCGCGGGCTCCGCGTGGGCCCTGGGCACCGAGCTGAACCTCGTCCGCCGCCTGGCCGCCGCCCACCCCGACAAGCAGATCGTCTTCCTCGACAAGACCGTCTGCTTCTGCTCCACCATGAACCGCATCGACCTGCCCCACCTGGTCTGGACCCTGGAGTCCCTGGCCGACGGCAAGCTGGTCAACCGCATCCAGGTCGACGAGGAGACCGAGCACTTCGCCAAGCTGGCGCTGGAGCAGATGCTGGCCCTGCCGTAACGCACCCGCCCGGCACCCCCGCCCGCGCCCGAGCGGGCCCGAGCACCCGACGGCCCCGGCCGGCGCACCTCCGCCGCCGCCGGGGCCGCCGCACGCTCGGCGCCGCACGTTCAGCGCCGCGTGTCAGGCACTTCCGGCACTTCCGCGAGGATGTCCGGCAGTTCGCTCATCCAGTCGAGCACGGCCCGCTCGTAGTGGATGCCGAAGCGCATCGTGGCGCGCTGGTACGGATTGAGGCCGCCCTGCTTCTCCGTGTCGAGGTATCCGGCGAGCCGCTGCTCGTGGGCCGCGCGGTGCCGCTCGACGTACTCGAGCAGCCTGCCGGTGTCGAGATGCGCGCCGAACGCGAGCGTCAGCAGCAGCGGGTACCGGATCTGCTCGGTCTCCGGCGGCTGCGCCATCCACTCCGCGAAAGCCTCCCGCCCGGCATCCGTGAGGGTGTACGGGCGCCGCGAGCGCGTCCCGGTGGCTCCGGCGACGACGAGGCCGCGTTCGTCGAGCGCGCCGAGTTCCCGGTACACCTGGCTGCGCGTCAGGCTCCAGAAGTCCCCGATGAACGCCTCGGCGAATCCCAGCAGTTCATAGCCGCTCGCCTCGCCCGCGTGCAGGAAGCCGAGCAGCGAGGCGGCCGTCGGGTTGAGGTCGGTCCGCGTCACACACATCTCCCTTGACAGTCCACAGTGGACGGTGTTTGTCTGGTCGACACAGTCCACTGTGGCATATGGGGGAGCTTTCATGCATGCTGTCGTGTTGGTGGTCCATGTCGTGTCCGGCAGCCTCGGGCTGCTGGTGGGGCCGGCCGCGATGCTCGCGCCCAAGCGCCCGGGGCGCCATCCGCTACTCGGCCGGAGCTACCAGGTTCTGACCGGCACACTGTGCCTGAGCGCCTTCGGCCTGGTCGCCTACCGGCCCTCGCTGTGGTGGCTCGGCGTGATCGGCGCGCTGACCTGGGCGGCGGCGCTGGCCGGCTGGTGGGTGCGGCGTGCGGCCTTCAGCGGCTGGCTGATCTGGCACATCAACCTGATGTGCAGTTCCTACATCTCGTTCGTCACGGCGTTCCTCGTCGTGAACCTGGGGCTGGGGTCGATCGTCGCCTGGGTCCTGCCCGCGGCCCTGGGGACGCCCCTGATCGCGCGGGCCACGGTCCGTGCGCTCCGTCCGCGCCAACCGGCCGTGAACAGCCCTGAACCGGCGGTCTCTGACGTGTCGTAAAGTCGAACGGTGATTCTTCGCCCCGTACGCGATGACGCGCAGGACGCAGGGGTCGTACGGGAGGTCGCGGCGGCCGCGTTCGGCGTGCCGCGGTCCCTGGACGACGGCGGGCCCGCCACGGACGGCGCGGCACGGGCCGCGCGGCAGGACAGCCGCACGCGGCATCTGGCCAGGAGCGACCCCGGCGGGTGCTGGATCGTCGAGGACGAGACGGCCGGGCCGGTGGGCACCGTGCTGTCGTCGCGGCGCGAGGGCACGTGGGCGCTGTCGCTGCTCGCGGTCGTGCCGGGCGCGCAGGGCAAGGAGGTCGGCAAGGCGCTGCTGGCGCGGGCGCTGCACTACGGGCGGGCCTGCCTGCGCGGGATCGCGTGCGCGCCGAGCGATCCGGTGGCCGCGCGGACGCTGCGGCGCGCGGGGCTGACGCTGCATCCGACGCTGCGGCTGTCGGGGCGGGTGGACACCGCCGGGCTCGACCCGCTGGACGGCGCCGTCCACCAGGGCACCGAACGGCACCGCGATCTGATGGACTCCGTCGACCGGCGCACCCGGGGCGGGGCGCACGGCCCCGACCACGAGGAACTCCTGCGGCACAACGCCCTGTTCGTCGTGGACGACCTCGCGGGCAGCGGCTACTGCTACTCCCGCGGCGGGCATGTCGAGGCGCTCGCGGCGACCTCCCGCCGCCTCGCGACCCGCCTGCTCACCGCGGCACTCGTCACGACCCCGCCCGGCGAGGCCGCCCGCGTCACCCACGTCTCGGCGGAGTCCCAGTGGGCGCTCGACGTGGCCGTCACCGCGGGGCTCGACATCACGAACGACGGTTTCCTCTGCTTACGGGGTCTGCGGCCACCCGAACTGGCCATCCCCTCCCGCACGTTGCCCTAGGGGGCGCCCCTGGCCCCCGGGTGCCCCGGATCTGTCGGCTCAGGGGCCACCTGCGGGTGGGTGGTTGGTCGCGAGGTCCCTCAGTCGACGGGCTGGGGCTCTTCGGAGGGTCCGAGCCCAGCGGAAAGCGCGGCTGCGGCCTGGAGGAGGGGGAGCGCCATGAGGGAGCCGGCGGCTCCGCCGACGGCCACGGCACGGTCGAGGAGAGGTTCGAGGGACACCCGGTCGAGCGCCTTGGCCTGCCCGGCCTCACCGGTGCCGGCCCCGGCCACCCACCAGTCGGGCGCGCGGAAGGCGACCCGCTGGGCGACCAGCGCGCAGGCCGCGCTGACCACACCGTCGAGAACGACGGGCAGCTTACGCACCGCGGCCTGCAGCAGGAACCCGGTGATCGCGGCGAAGTCGGCCCCGCCGACCGCCCCGAGCAGCGCGAGCTGATCCCCGAGTACGGGCCGCGCGCGGCGCAACCCGTCCCGGATCGCCGCGCACTTCCGCATCCAGGCGAGGTCGTCGATGCCGGACCCCCGCCCGGTCACCACGGAGGCGTCGGTGCCGCAGAGCGCGGCGATGAGCACACCCGCGGCCGTGGTGCCGCCGACGCTGAGGTCACCCAGGAGCACGAGGTCCGTACCGGAGTCGGCTTCCTCGTCGGCCAGCGCGAGCCCGGTGCGGAACGCCTTCTCCGTCTCCTCGGGGCTCAGCGCGTCCTCGATGTCGAGCCGGCCCGAGCCGCGCCGTACCCGGTGCGCGGTGACCGGTGCGGGCAGTTCCGCCGGGTCGCAGTCGACCGCCATGTCCACGATGCGCAGCTCCGCGCCGTACTGCCGGGCCAGGATCGCGGCGGGCGAGGTGCCGTCGAGGGCCGCCCGTACCAGCTGCGCGGTGCTGCCCGCGGGCCGCGCCGACACGTCCAGCGACGCGACGCCGTGGTCCGCGGCGAAGACCAGCGCGCGGGGCCGGGTGATCGGCCGCGCCACCACCTGCCCCTGCACCGCGGCGAGCCAGTCCGCCAGTTCGGCGACCTTCCCCAGCCCGCCGGACGGCTGCACCAGCCCGCTCCAGCGTTCCTGCGAGTCCCGGCGCACACCCGCGTCCGGTCGCTCCACCAGGGCCCCGAAGTCGTCCATCTCAATCCCACTCACCCGCCGAACAGTACCGGTCCGCTGCGCTTGGCTGCGCGGACCCTCCAGGCTGCTGTGTTCTGTCGGTTGAGGGACCACCTGTCGGTGGTGGTTGCTCGCGCCGTTCCCCGCCCCTCGGCTACGCGCCACCTCGGTCACGGTCCATTCCCGGCCGCACGCCGGTGGCCTGCTGAGCGCGCAGTTCCCCGCGCCCCTCGGCTACGCGCCGCCTCGGTCACGGTCCGGTTCCCGGCCCCAGGCCGGTGGCCTGCTGAGCGCGCAGTTCCCCGCGCCCCTTCGGCTACGCGGCGCCTCGGGCACGGTCCGGTTCCCGGCCGCGCGCCGTTCCCCGCGCCCCTGGGGAAGGTGCGGCTTCCTCGCGGGGGAAGGGTGCGTCGGCATCGGGCACCCCGGGGGGCAGGGGCAGCGTGTCAGCGGAGGCGGATGGGGAGCCCTGAGACCGTGAGGAGGACGTGCTCGGACTCCTCCGCGAGGGTGGCGTTGAGGTGGCCGAGGATGTCGCGGAAGCGACGCCCCGCGGGGGTGGCGGGGACGACGCCGGAGCCGACCTCGTTGGAGACGGCGACGACCGTACGGCGGGTGGCGCGCCAGGCGGCGCGGAGGGCGTCGATGTCGGCCTGGACGGCCGCCGCCCCGGTCCGGTGCCAGGTCTCGTCGTCCCAGGCGCCGGCCGCGTCCATCGCGTGGGTCAGCCACAGGGAGAGGCAGTCCACGAGCAGCGGCGCCCCCGCGGGGTCAGCGAGCAGCGGCAGCAGATCGCAGGTCTCGATGGTGCGCCAGCCGGCGGGGCGGCGCGCACGGTGCGCGGTGACGCGTTCGGCCCACTCCGCGTCGCCGTCGCGGGTGCCGCCGGTGGCGACGTAGAGGACGTCGGGGAAGGCGGCGAGGCGCCGTTCGGCCTCGGCGGACTTGCCGGAGCGCGCGCCACCGAGGACGAGGGTGCGGCGCGGCAGGTCGGGGACGTTCTGGTAGTCGCCGACGACCAGGGTCGTGCCGTCGGGCACCGCGCGGGCACCGAGCGCGGCGAGGCGGCGGGCGAGTTCGGGCCCGGGCGGCGCGTCGTGGCCGAGGTGGACCGCCACCACGTCGGTGGTCCCGGCGACGGCGCCGACCGCCCGCAGCCGGGCGAGCACGTCGGGCCGCCCGACCACGTCGAGCAGCACCATGTCGTACGGCACCGCGTCCGCCCCGGCACCGTGGTCGCCGTTGTCCGCGAGGCCCGCCGGGGCGCATCCCGGCGGCAGGTACAGCACGCGCAGCCCCTGCGGCGACTCGACCTCGTACCCGGTGCCGAGCGCGTCGGTCGCGACGGCACGCACCCGGTGCCCGGTCAGCACCGACAGCCGCTGCCCGTCCGGCACCCGGGCCGGCGCGGGCAGCCCGGGCGGGATCTCCACCGGCGGGCCGTCGTGCGGATGCGACAGCAGTACGAGGCGTAGCCCGCCGAGGGTCTGTCCGGCGCGGGCCGCGGCCAGCGCGGCCCCCGGGACCAGGTCGAGCAGCACGACGCCGTCGACGAGCACCGAAGTGGCGCCGCGCGCCCCCTCCCCCGTAGCGAGGGCACAGGCGGCACAAGGGCAGTCGGGCACCGGCAGGCCCTCGGGGCCGCCGGTGCCGAGCAGAGTCAGTTCCACGGGACGATCGTCTCGCGCCCGCCGGGCGCGGGCGCGCGGGGGCCGCCCAAGCGGCTGCCGTACGACGCCCGGGGCACCCTGGCCCGTGGCGACTTCGGGGCGCCCTCTCGACGGCTCCGGGGCGCGCTGGAAGGATCATCGATGCCCCGGCGAATCGTGCAGATACGCTTCCTGGGCACTGTCCTCCATTTCCCGGACCGAGGAGAAGCACATGGCGTGGACGTGGCGGTTCGAGGCGGCTGACGGCACCGAGGTGGAGCCCGCGGTGCAGCCGGAGGAGTTCCCCACCCAGGGCGACGCCGAGTCGTGGGTCGGCGAGGTCTGGAAAGAGCTTGCCGCCGGCGGCGCCGACCAGGTCACCCTCTTCGAGGACGGCACCCGCGTCTACGGCCCCATGAGCCTCTCCTCGCCAACCGACGAAGCGGCGACGGACGAGCCGTAACGGGCCCCCCGGGTCGCCCGGTTGCGGATGTGCCGGGGCCTTCCGGTCCCAGGGTGGCCGGCCGCGCACCCACCGGAAGGTCCCGGAACGCGCGGGACGGGGCACCCGGGCGGGTCCGGTCAGGTCAGGTCAATGACCCGAGGGTGACCTCGGCCGTCTTCGTGCCGGAGTCCCGCACATACGTGACCTTGACCTTGTCGCCCGGCTTGAGCTCCGCCAGCACCTCCGTCAGCGACTGCACCGTGGTGATCGGGGTGGAGCCGACCTTCGTGATCACGTCCCCGGCCTTCAGCCCGGCCTTCGCGGCGGCGCCCCCCTTCGTCGCGCTGACGATCGCCGCGCCGGCCGGCTGGAAGTTCGATCCGACGACCCCGCGGACGGTCACGTCGAGCGCGGCCCGCCCGGAGTCGGTGACCTTGCCGCTCTTGATGATCTGGTCGGCGATCCGCTTGACCGCGGAGGAGGGGATGGCGAACCCGATCCCGGGCGCCGCGCCGCTGCCGAGTTGGGGGTCGGTGGCGGCGAGGGTGGGGATGCCGATCACCTGGTTGTCGAGGTTGACCAGCGCGCCGCCGCTGTTGCCGGGGTTGATCGCCGCGGACGTCTGCACCATGTCGGGGATGGTGGCCCCGGTGCCGCCGCTGGAGCCGCTGGAGCCGTCGGAACCGCTCTCGCTGACGGTGCGCCCCGTCGCGGAGACGATGCCCTGGGTGACGCTGCTGGACAGGCCGAGCGGGTTGCCCATGGCGAGCACGATCTCCCCGACGGCGGCGGTGCCGCCCGGCGCGAAGGTGGCCGGCTTGAGTCCCTTGGGCACCGAGGAGAGCCGGATGACGGCGAGGTCGCCCGCGGGATAGGACGACACGAGCCTGGCGGCCAGCGGGCTGCCACCGGTGGCCAGCGACACCTGGAACGAGGTGGCGTTCCCGATGACGTGCGCGTTGGTGACGATGTCGCCCTTGCTGTCGTAGACGACGCCGGACCCGAGGTCCTGCTTGGTGGTGATCTGGACCACCGAGGGCAGCACGTTCTTGACGGTGCTCTGGTAGGCGTTCTGCAGGGTGTCCGAGGAGCCGGCCTTGTCCACCGCGGCCTTGGCGACGGGTGCCCCGGGGCCGGCGTCGGAGGCGGCGCGGGGCGAGGGACTGCATCCGGAGGCGAGCAGGACGGCGGTGCACGCCACGGCGGTACCGGTGGCGGGCAGCAGGAAACGGTGGCGGCGGTGGTCGTTGCGCGATCGACTCATGCCCGAATTGTCGCTTTCGCGAAGTCTCGTGGCGCGGCCCGGACCGCCAATCGGGTCGTATGACCGCTCGGCGCGGTACGTAGCTCAGCGCGGCGCTCCGCTCAGTCCCGTACCCCGGTCAGCCCCGCACCCCGCACAGGTGGAGCAGCGCGGCCACCGCGCGGTACGGGTCGGTCCGGCCCGCCTGCTCCTCGGCCGCCAGCAGCAGGTCCAGCTCGTGCGGGTCGGGCGGGATCAGCGCCAGGTCGGGGGCGCTGTCGGTGAAGATCCGCACGCCGTACCAGGCGCGCAGCGGCACCCCGATGCCGTCGAGCACCGCGGTCAGTGCCGCGCGGCGGTCGGCGCGGGTGGCCAGGCCGAGCCGGTTGGTGTAGGCGTCGGAGCCGAAGGCGCCCAGCGCGGCCGTCCAGTCGCCGAACAGGCCCGGGCGCATGGCGAGCGCGTCACCGTTGCGCACCAGCAGGGACAGCAGGCCGCCCGGGGTGAGCACGCGGGCCAGCGCGGCGAGCAGCGGCTCGGGGTCGGGGACGTACATCAGCACGCCGTGGCAGAGCACCACGTCGAAGCAGGCGGGGCCGAAGTGCCGGCCGGTCTCGCGGCCGTCGCCGCGCAGCAGCACGAAGCGCTCGCGGACGTCAGCGGGCTCGGCCGCGACCGCCTGGTGGAGCGCGGCCAGCATCGCCGGGTCGGACTCCAGGCCGGTGACCAGGTGGCCGAGCCGGGCCAGCCGCAGCGACTGGGTGCCCTGGCCGGGGCCGATGTCCAGCACCCGCAGCCGGCGCCGGGCGTGCGCGCCGGCCGGCTGCGGGAAGCACGCGTCCAGCTGCTCGTCGAGCTGGCGGGCGACCAGCTCCTGGCGGACGGTGTTCCGCAGTCCGCCGAGCCCGGCAAGCCAGCTGTCGGCGCCGCCGGTGAAGCCGCCCGAGCCGGGTCCACCCGGAAGTGCCGGTCCCGGCCCGCCGCCTCGGCCGAAGCCCGTGGCGAACCCGTCGCCGGCCCCCGACCCGTCGCCGGAGCCGGCCGGCCCACCGTGCGGACCGGCGGCGCCTCCGGGCATACCGCCGGGCGCGCCGTCGCCGTATCCGTAGTCGTACCCCGCCGGGCCCCCGTGCCCTCCGGTCAGAGTTTGGTGCCGCGGCTGACCTGCGGCTTCGGCAGCCGCAGCCGCCGCATCTGGAGGGTCCGCATCAGTGCGTAGGCGGTCGCGCCCTTGGTGTTCTTGTCCGCGAACCGCAGCCGGAGCTGGCGGCGCAGCAGCACGCTGGTGACCACCGAGTCGATCACGATCCCCACGATCACGACCAGCCACAGCAGCAGCGACAGGTCCTGCATGGAGCCGGCGATGCTCAGCACCAGGATCACGACCGCCAGCGGCAGGAAGAACTCCGCGACGCGGTAGCGGGAGTCGACGTAGTCCCGGACGAACTTGCGCACCGGTCCCTTGTCGCGCGGCGGCAGGTAGCGCTCGTCGCCCCCGGCCAGCGCCTGGCGCTGCTTGGCCATGTCGACCCTGCGGGCCTCCCGGGCCTGCTTCGCCGCCGACTTCCGGTCGGTGGGCGTGCTCACCGCCTTACGGCGCTGGCTCTGCGCCTCGCTTCGCTTGGGCGTGGGGCGGCCCTTGGGAGCCTGCGGGTCACGCGACTGGTCCTCCAGCAGCGCCGTGTTACTGGCGCTCTGGGCCTGCTCATCATGGGAACGACGTCGGAACACATCTCCCAGGTTACGTGGTTCCGGCGCCGCACCCCAGCCCCTCACGTACTCCTTGGGCCCTAGGTCACCGAACCGTGATCGTCCCTACGGATGACCGCATCCGATCCCGAACAGTGCGGTAATGGAACCAAGGCCCGTAGGCTGGGGTCTGTAGAGGTGCTGGAGCAGTTGCCGAGAAGGGGGCGCGCGAGGCCCATGAGCGGTGTCATGAAGCGGATGGGAATGATCTTCCGCGCGAAGGCCAACAAGGCCCTGGACCGGGCCGAGGACCCGCGCGAGACCCTCGACTACTCGTACCAGAAGCAGCTTGAGCTGCTTCAGAAGGTGCGCCGAGGAGTGGCCGACGTGGCCACGTCCCGCAAGCGGCTGGAATTGCAGCTCAACGAGCTGAACAAGAAGTCATCCACCTACGAGGACCAGGGCCGCAAGGCGCTCGCGCTCGGCCGGGAGGATCTGGCCCGCGAGGCGCTGTCCCGCCGGGCCGCGCTCCAGCAGCAGGTCACCGACCTGGAGACGCAGCACACCCAGCTCCAGGGCGAGGAGGAGAAGCTCACGCTCGCCTCCCAGCGGTTGCAGGCCAAGGTGGACGCCTTCCGCACGAAGAAGGAGACCATCAAGGCCACGTACACCGCGGCCCAGGCGCAGACGCAGATCGGCGAGGCGTTCTCGGGTATCTCCGAGGAGATGGGCGACGTCGGCATGGCGATCCAGCGTGCCGAGGACAAGACCGAGCAGCTGCGCGCGCGGGCCGGTGCCCTCGACGAGCTGATGGCCTCCGGCGCCCTGGACGACCCGAGCGGCCTCGCCAAGGACGACCTCCAGGCGGAGCTGGACCGGCTCTCCGGCGGCAGCGACGTCGAGCTGGAACTCCAGCGGATGAAGGCGGAGCTGGCCGGCGGCAGTGGCAGCACCCCGGCGATCGAGGGCGGTCAGAGCGGCCAGGGCACCCAGGGGCAGCCCCAGGACACCCCCCGGTTCGACAAGAACTAGTCGCCCTACCGAGCCTTACGGAGGAGCCGTCGTGATCGTACGGATCATGGGGGAGGGCCAGGTGCAGGTGGAGGACTCCCACCTCACCGCGCTCAACAAGCTCGACACCGAACTGCTCGCCGCCGTCCAGTCCGGCGACGAGCCCGCTTTCCGCCGAACCCTCAGCGCCCTCCTCGACGGCGTCCGCGGCTTCGGTGAACCTCTCCCCGACGACGCCCTGATGCCCTCGGAGCTGATCCTCCCGGCACCGGACGCCACCTTGGAGACGGTCCGCGACATGCTCAACGACGACGGCCTCATCCCGGGATAGCCCCTCCGGGCAGGTCCGCCGTCACAACAGTGCCCAGCAGGGGCGCGGGGAACTGCGCGGGCCACCGGCCCCCGGCCGGTGGCCCGGACACGACAGCGACAGCCTCTTCGGGTCGGTGACGACCCGCGGGGGCCGCGACGTGGCTGAGCGCGCGGTTCCCCGCGCCCCTGCGTGTGTGCGGCTCCCTCCGCGGAAGGAGCTCAAGACGGCCGGGCACCCCGCGGGGGGTATTACCGTTGCTTACCGTGCAGTACCCATCGGGAGTCCTCGCGCCGTGGCAGTGGCTGCGGGCCCACCAGACCACGGCCGACGCCGGGCTGGCGGCAGCCGTCTTCGTGGTGATCCTGCTGGGCAGCGTGCTGGGCGCGGACACCTACCAGCTGAGCCCGGTGGACGTCGGCCTGGCCGCGCCCGCCTGCGCGTCGCTGAGCCTGCGCCGCCGCGCCCCGTGGTCGGTGCTCGCCTTCACCTGCGCGTTGTGCGCCGTGTTCACCGCGCTGCGCCCGGCCGACGGCCGGGTCCCGGTGATCCTGGCGGCGGCGATGGCGCTGTTCACGGTCGCGGCCCGTACCGACCGGCACACCACGTGGCTGACCGGTCTCGCGGTCTGCGTCGGGCTGACCGCGCTCGCGATGTCCTTCGGCAACGGCCCCTGGTACGGCCAGGCGAACTTCGCGGTCTTCGCGTGGACCGGGATGGCGGCCGCGGCCGGTGACGCGGTGCGCAGCCGCCGGGCGTACATCACCGCGATCGAGGAGCGCGCGGAGCGGGCCGAGCGCAGCCGGGAGCAGGAGGCGCGGCGGCGGGTCGCCGAGGAGCGGATGCGGATCGCCCGCGAGCTGCACGACGTCGTCGCCCACCACATCGCGCTGGTCAACGTCCAGGCGGGCGTGGCCGCGCATGTCATGGACTCCCGCCCGGACCAGGCCAAGCAGGCCCTCGCCCACGTCCGCGAGGCGAGCCGGACCGCGCTGGCCGAGCTGCGCACCACCGTGGGGCTGCTGCGGCAGTCCGGCGAGCCCGAGGCGCCGATGGAGCCGGCGCCGGGGCTGGCGGTGCTGGACCAGTTGCTGGACGGCTTCCGGCGGGCGGGGCTGCGGGTCGCGGTCGAGTGCGAGGGCCAGGGGCCGGACGGGGCGGAGCCGCCCGCGCTGCCCGCGTCCGTGGACCTGACCGCGTACCGGGTGATCCAGGAGTCGCTGACCAACGTGCAGAAGCATGCCGGGCCGCAGGCGGGCGCGGTGGTGCGGATCAGCCGGGCCGGCGGGGAGTTGCGGGTCGTGGTGGACGACGACGGCGCGCCCGGGGCCGCGGCCGGGCCGGCGTCGCCGCTGTTCGGCGGGGCGGTGCCGGAGCAGGACGCCGGCGTGGCGCGGGACCGCGGCGGGCCGGAGGAGGCGCGCGGCGGGGCGCCGGAGCGCGTGCGTACGGCGGCGGGCGGCGCGGACGCGGGTGCTCCGGCGCGCGGCACGGGCGCGGGAGGGGCGGGGGGCGGCGCGGGAGGAGCGGGAGGCGGCCACGGCCTGCTCGGCATGCACGAACGCGCCTCCGCGCTCGGCGGGGTCTGCCGCACCGGCGCCCGGCCCGGCGGCGGCTTCCGCGTCTCGGTCCGGCTGCCGCTGACGGTGCCCCCGCACGGTTCGGCGACGCCGTCCCCGTAACCTGGCCGTATGGCGACGACCCTTGGCAACGGTGAGGTTCCCCCGCTCGGCGTCGTGAAGGTGCTGCTCGCCGACGACCAGGCGTTGCTGCGGGGCGCGTTGCGCATGCTGGTGGAGTCCGAGCCGGACATGGTCGTGGTGGGCGAGGCGGTGGACGGGGCCGAGGCCGTCCGGCTGGTGCGGGCCGAGCGGCCGGACGTGGTGCTGATGGACATCCGGATGCCGGGCACCGACGGGATCGCGGCCACCCGGGAGATCCTCGCCGACCCCGAACTCGCCAGGACCGCGGTGCTGGTGCTGACCACCTTCGAGGCGGACGAGTACGTGGTGCGGGCGATCCTCGCCGGCGCCTCCGGGTTCCTCGGGAAGGGCGCCGAGCCGGACGAGCTGCTCAGCGCGATCCGCACCGTGGCCAAGGGTGAGGCGCTGCTCTCCCCCGCCGCCACGAGGAGCCTGATCTCCCGGTTCGTCGCCCAGCAGCACGGCGTCGACGACGAACCGCGCACCGTGCCGGGCCTGGACACCCTCACCTCCCGCGAGCGCGAAGTCCTCATCGAGGTCGCCGGCGGCCTCCCCAACGACGCGATCGCCGCCCGCCTCGGGGTCAGCCCGCTCACCGTGAAGACCCATATCAACCACACCATGGCCAAACTCGCGGCCCACGACCGCGCCCAACTCGTCGTGGCCGCCTACGAATCCGGCCTGGTCCGCCCCCAACGCCCCTGACCTCGCGGAACGTTGCCGCCGGGAGGGCACCGCGGCGGAATTCCGCCGCCGGAAACGCACAGATTCGGACAGGTGAACGCGCTCTCAGAAAAATGAAAGCAACAAATGTTGACCCAACCAATCAGCGCGCGTACCTTCCCAGCGAGCCGCCGGAAGCCGGACCGCGGCTGAAATCGGCTGCCGTAGCGTCAAGTTGAAGCAAGCTCCCACCACCCCCCACCACAGGAGCGCGCCATGCACACTGACCCAACCGCGGCTGTGGGACGAGGACATGTCCCCCGGTTGCGCGGAATCCTGCTGTCGGCCGTCGCTGCGCTCGCGCTCGTGGTCGGCCTGCTGATCAGCCTGCCCGGCACGTCGGCGCACGCCGCCGACTCGCTGCCGTGCGACATCTACGCCGCCGCGGGCACCCCGTGCGTGGCCGCGCACAGCACCACCCGCGCCCTCTACGCCTCGTACGACGGCCCGCTGTACCAGGTGACCCGGGCCTCCGACGGGGCCAGGACCGACGTCGGGCTGCTGGCGCAGGGCGGTTACGCGAACGCCGCCACGCAGGACTCGTTCTGCGCGGACACCACGTGCAGCATCAGCAAGGTCTACGACCAGTCGCCCCGGCACAACGACCTCGACCCGGGGCCGGCCGGCACCGCGGGCAGCGCGGACCGGGGCGCCGACGCGAGCGAACTCGCCGTCACCGCGGGCGGCCACAAGGTGTACGGCATCTGGATCTCACCGGGCGTCGGCTACCGCTCGAACGGCGCCGCGTCCGGCACCGCGGTCAACGGCCAGCCCGAGGGCGCGTACATGGTGGCCAGCGGCACCCACGTCGGCTCCGACTGCTGCTTCGACTACGGCAACGCGGAGTCCACCGCGGCCGACACCGGCAACGGCCACATGGACGCCGTGTCCATCGCGACCACCTGCTACTTCGCACCGTGCACCGGCTCGGGCCCCTGGGTCGAGGCGGACATGGAGAACGGCATGTTCCAGGGCGACAACGGCTCCAACACCGCCAACGCCGGGAACAACAGCACCTTCGTCACCGCCGTGCTGAAGAACAACGGGCAGACGACGTACGCCCTCAAGGGCGGCAACTCGCAGTCCGGCGGCCTGTCGACATGGTGGAACGGATCGCTGCCGACCAGAGGCGGCTACATGCCGATGCAGCAGGAGGGCGGCATCATCCTGGGCACCGGCGGCGACAACAGCAACCGGAACATGGGGACGTTCTTCGAGGGCGTGATGGTCTCCGGCTACCCGACCGACGCCGCCGAGGACGCGGTCCAGGCGAACGTCGTCTCCGTCGGCTACTCCGGCGAGACGAACATCCCCAACGGCCCCCAGGGCACGATCACCGGGCCGGGCGGGCAGTGCGTCGACGTCGCGGCCGACGACACCGGCACCGACGGCTCCGCGGTCCAGCTCTGGAACTGCCAGTCCTACGCGGAGGACCAGTACTGGACCCACCACACCAACGGCTCCCTCAGCACGATCGGCCGCTGCCTCGACATCATCGGCAACGGCACGGCCAACGGCACCGAGGTCGAACTCTGGGACTGCAACGGAGTCGGCGGCCAGGTCTGGCAGCAGCAGTCCGACGGCTCCCTCTTCAACCCCCAGTCCGGCCGCTGCCTCGACTCCCCCAACGGCGCGACCGGCAACGGCACGAGGCTGCGGATCTGGGACTGCAACGGGTCCGCTGCGCAGAAGTTCACGCTCAACTGAGCGTGTGACGACGCCCTTGCTCCACCGGCCCGGCGCGCGCCCCTCATCGCTCGGACTCCGCCCGCTCCAACTCCTCCATCCGCTCGATCCGCGCCTTCCGCTCCACCTCGTC
>NZ_JBFBIV010000069.1:0-47620 GCF_040702025.1 Streptomyces sp. NPDC088194
TGGGCGTCGGGTGCGGTGGAGTTGTTGGTGGAGTCGCGGGAGTGGCCGCGGGTGGGTCGTGTGCGGCGGGCGGGGGTGTCGTCGTTCGGGATCAGTGGGACGAACGCGCACGTGATCATCGAGCAGGCGCCGGAGGAGGTGGAGCCGGCGCCGGCGGAGTCTGAGTCTGTTTCGGGTTCGGGTTCGGGTTCGGGTTCGGGGTTGGTGGCGTGGGTGGTGTCGGGTCGTTCGGAGTCGGCGGTGGCGGCTCAGGCGGGCCGGTTGGGTGAGTGGGTGGGTGGGGTTGGTTCTGGTGTGTCGGTGGGGGATGTGGGGTGGTCGTTGGCGGGGCGTGCCGCGTGGGAGCAGCGTGCGGTGGTCGTCGGGCAGGACCGTGCCGAACTGGTGCGGGGGTTGGAGGCGTTGGCGGCCGGCGAGGTGCGGGCCGGTGTCCTCCGGGGTGCGGTGGCGGAGGGCCTGACCGCGTTGGTGTTCACGGGGCAGGGTGCGCAGCGGTTGGGGATGGGGCGGGAGTTGTGTGGGGCGTTTCCGGTGTTCGCGGCGGCCTTCGACGAGGCGGTGGCGGAGCTGGATCGCCATCTCGGGTTCTCGTTGCGGGAGGTGTTGTGGGGGTCTGACACGGACCGGGTGAATGACACGGTTGTGGCTCAGGCGGGGTTGTTCGCGTTCGAGGTGGCGTTGTTCCGGCTGGTGGAGTCGTGGGGGGTGCGGCCGGAGTTCGTGGTGGGTCATTCGATTGGTGAGGTGGCGGCTGCGTGTGTGGCGGGGGTGTGGTCGGTGGAGGATGCCGCGCGGGTGGTGGCGGCGCGGGGGCGGTTGATGCAGGCATTGCCGGCGGGTGGGGCGATGGTGGCGATCGGGGCCTCGGAGGCGGCCATTCGCGAGGAACTGTTGGAAGGCGTCTCCATTGCTGCGGTGAACGGCCCCTCGTCGGTGGTGGTGTCCGGGGTCGAGGACGCCGTCGCCGAACTGGCGGACGTATTCGAGCGGCAGGGGTGCCGGACGAGTCGGCTGCGGGTGAGTCACGCGTTCCATTCGGCGTTGATGGAGCCGATGTTGGCGGAGTTCGGGGAGGTGCTGGACGGGGTGTCGTTTGCGGCGCCGACGATTCCGGTCGTGTCGAACGTGACCGGCACCCTCGCGACAGCCGAGGACCTGTGCACCCCCGACTACTGGGTGCGGCACGTTCGAGAGGCGGTGCGCTTCGCCGACGGCGTCAGCTGGCTGGCGGATCAGGGGGTGTCGCGCTGGGTCGAGATCGGACCGGATGCCGTGTTGTCCGGGATGCTCACTCCCTGCCTCGAATCCGCCGCCGAAGAGGACAGCGCAGCCACCAACACAGCCACCAGCGGGGCCAGTTCGGCGGTCATCGTGCCGCTCGTACGCCGCGATCGCCCCGAGGCGGCCGAAGTCCTCACCGGGGTGGGCCGCTTGTGGACCTCGGGCGTGGCCGTGGACTGGCGCGAGACCTTCACCGGCGCCGCGCCTCGCCACGTCGTGGACCTGCCCACCTACGCCTTCCAGCGCCGGAACTTCTGGCTCGACTCCGTACACGGGGACACGCGGCGCGACGCGGTGTCGTTGGGCCTGGGCGCCACCGGTTCGCCGCTGCTCGGTGCGGCCGTGCCGCTGGCGGAGGCCGACGGCGTGGTGCTGACCGGTCGGCTGTCACTCGCGACGCACCCGTGGCTCGCCGACCACCGCGTCGGCGGCATGGTGCTGTTCCCCGGCACCGGCTTCGTCGAACTCGCCGTGCAGGCCGGCGACCAGGTCGGCTGCGACGTACTGGAGGAGCTGACGATCGAGGCGCCGCTCGCGGTGCCCGACCAGGGCGGAGTCCAACTCCAGCTCACCGTGGGCGAGATGGACGCGGCGGGCGGCCGTACGCTCACGGTGCACTCGCGCGGCGAAGAGGCGGAGTCGCCGTGGGTGCGGCACGCCAGTGGAACGCTCACCACCGGCCCGAGCGACCCCGGCGCGGACGTCGACCTCACCGACTGGCCGCCGGCCGGGGCCGAACCGGTCGACGTCGACGCGCTGTACGAGCAACTGGCCGACGCCGGTCTGGAGTACGGCGCCGCGTTCCAGGGGCTGCACCGGGCCTGGATCGGCGGCGACGACATCTACGCCGAGGTGCGCGTGGACGAGCGGTTCACGACCGAGGCCGCGTCGTACGGCCTGCACCCGGCCGCGTTCGACGCGTGCCTGCACGCCATCGGCCTCAAGGCGGCGCACGAGGGTGAACCCGGCGCGGCGCGGCTGCCCTTCGCCTGGCACGGGGTGACCCTGCGGACCAGCGGCGCCGCCGCTCTGCGCGTGTGCGTCTCGCCCGCCGGCACCGGCGCGGTCTCGCTGTCGATGGCCGACGAGGCAGGCGGCCCGGTGGCGCACGTCCGGCAGTTGGCGCTGCGCGAGGTGTCGGCGGAGCAACTGGCGGCGGCGCGGGCCGCCGGGCACAGCGACGCGCTGTTCCAGCTCTCCTGGACACCCGTGCCGGTTCCGGTGCCGGAGCCCGCGCCCGCGTCCGCCGTACCCGTGTGGTGCGAGTGGGAGGCGCTGTCCGACGACGAAGTGCCGCCCGCGACCGTGGTGTTGCGCTCGCACGGCGACGACGGCACCGTGCAGGCACGCGTGCACCGCGTCCTCGACGTGCTCCAACGCTGGCTCGCGGACGAGCGCTTCACGTTCGCGAAGCTCCTCGTCCTGACCGGCGGCGCGGTGTCGGTCGGCGGCGAGGACATCGCGGACCTCGCGGGTGCGGCGGTCTGGGGGCTGATGCGTTCCGCGCAGTCCGAGCATCCGGACCGGTTCCTCGTCGCCGACTTCGACGAAGCCGCGGCGTCGTTCGAGCCCGGCCAGGCGAGCGGCCAGGCGACCGGAGAGGTGACCGCGGCCGCGGCCGACGCGCTGATCGCCGCGGTCGTCGGGACGGGCGAACCGCAGATCGCGGTGCGCGGCGACCTCCTCCACGCGCCTCGGCTCATCCGTGCCGTGGCCCCGGCACCGACCGCGGCTGAGGACACCGGTGCGGACGGCGGCCAACGCCCGGCGTCGTTCGACCCCGACGGGACCGTGCTGCTCACCGGCGCCACCGGAACGCTGGGCCGCCTCGTCGCACGCCATCTGGTCGTACGCTGCGGCGTCCGGCGTCTGGTGCTCACGAGCCGCCGCGGCATGGACGCCCCGGGCGCCGCCGAACTCGTCGCGGATCTCGCCGAACTCGGCGCCGAAGCGGCCCTCGTGGCCTGCGATGTCGCGGACCGGGCCGCCCTGGCCGCCGTGCTCGCCGCACATCCGGTGACAGCGGTGGTCCACGCGGCGGGGGTGCTCGACGACGGGGTGATCAGCGCGTTGACCCCCGAGCGGGTCGACACCGTGCTGCGGCCCAAGGTGGACGGCGCGCTCAACCTGCACGAACTCACCGAGGAGATGGGCACGAAGCTCTCCGCCTTCGTCATGTTCTCCTCCGCCGCCGGTGTCTTCGGCACCCCGGGCCAGGGCAACTACGCGGCCGCCAACGCCTTCCTCGACGCGTTGGCCGCACACCGCCGTTCTGCCGGCCGCCCCGCCCAGTCCCTCGCCTGGGGGCTGTGGGAGGACGACGAGGGCATGGCGGGCGAGCTGGACGTGGCGGGCCGGCAGCGGATGAGCCGCACGGGAGTCCGCCCGCTCGCGACCGATGAGGGGCTGGCGCTCTTCGACACCGCCCGCGGACTCGACGCCGCCGTGCTCGTACCGATCCGGTTGGACCTCACCGCGTCCGCCGGCGGGCGCGGTGGCGGGCCGGACGACGTCCCGCCGCTGCTGCGCTCCCTGGTCCGTCGCACGTCCCGGCGGAGCGCGGACGGGGGGCCGGGCAGCGGTGCGGCGCTGCGCGGCCGGCTCGCCGACGCCACCGCGGAGGAACGCGACGCGCTGCTGTTGGACTTGGTGCGGACCCGGGCCGCTGAGGTGCTCGGACACGCGTCCTCCGACGCCATCGAACCCGATCGGGCGTTCAAGGAACTCGGCTTCGACTCGCTGAGCGCGGTGGAGTTCCGCAACCTGATCAACTCCGCCACCGGTCTGCGGCTGCCGCCGACGCTCGTCTTCGACTACCCCAACGCCCGCGCCCTGGCTGCCCATGTGCACGGCGAACTGCTGCCGGAGGAGGACCCGGCCGACCGCGAGGAGGCGGAGATCCGGCGCGTGCTGCACAGCATTCCGGTCAGCCGGCTGCGCGAGGCGGGCCTGATGGAACTGCTGCTGGAACTCGGCGGAGCGCACGGCCCGGACTCCGGCGCGTCGGCCCCGGGCGCGGCCGACGGCGGACCGTCCATCGACGAGATGGACACCGCGGCACTGATCAGCATGGCACTTGACGGGCATGGCTTTGACGAGCCGACACAGGAAACGGGAGAACTGTAGATGTCCAGCTCTGACCAGAAGCTTGTCGAAGCCCTCCGCTCCTCCCTCAAGGAGACCGAGCGGCTCCGCGCCCAGAACCAGAGTCTCGTTGCCGGTGCCCGCGAACCGATCGCGATCGTCGGGATGGCGTGCCGGTATCCGGGTGGTGTGGAGTCGCCGGAGGATTTGTGGCAACTGGTGTCCGGCGGTGTGGACGCGATCTCCGAGTTTCCGACCAACCGGGGTTGGAACACGGAGGAGTTGTACGACCCGACGGGTGAGCGGGCGAATACCACGTACACGAAGCACGGTGGTTTTCTGCACGATGCGGGGGAGTTCGATCCGGCGTTCTTCGGGATCAGTCCGAATGAGGCGTTGGTGATGGACCCGCAGCAGCGGTTGTTGCTGGAGGTGTCGTGGGAGGCGTTGGAGCGGGCGGGGATCGACCCGGCGTCGTTGCGCGGGAGCGCGACCGGTGTGTTCGCCGGGATGATGTACCACGACTACCCGGCCAATGCCAGCACGGGCTCCATCGCGTCGGGTCGGATCTCCTACGTGCTGGGCCTTGAGGGGCCGGCGGTGACGGTGGACACCGCGTGCTCCTCCTCCCTGGTCGCGCTTCATTCCGCCGTGCAGGCGTTGCGTTCGGGCGAGTGCTCGCTCGCGCTGGTGGGTGGGGTGGCGGTGATGGCGACTCCGGATGTGTTCGTGGAGTTCAGCCGTCAGCGCGGATTGTCGCGTGACGGTCGGTGCCGTTCGTTCTCCGAGGGGGCGGACGGCACGGTCTGGGGTGAGGGCGCGGGGATGGTGGTGGTCGAGCGGCTTTCCGACGCTCGGCAGAACGGGCATTCCGTGTTGGCGGTGGTGCGGGGTTCCGCGGTGAACCAGGACGGGGCGAGTAACGGGTTGACGGCGCCGAACGGTCCGGCGCAGCAGCGGGTGATTCGTGCGGCACTGCGTTCGGCCGGGTTGTCGGTGGTGGACGTGGATGTGGTGGAGGGGCACGGCACCGGGACGTCGTTGGGTGACCCGATCGAGGCGCAGGCGCTGTTGGCGACGTACGGGCGTGGCCGCGCGGAGAACTCGCCTTTGTGGCTGGGCTCGTTGAAGTCGAACATCGGTCATACGCAGGCGGCTGCCGGTGTCGGTGGCGTCATCAAGATGGTGGAGGCGTTGCGGCGGGGGGTGTTGCCGCGGTCGCTGCATGCGGGGGCGGCGTCGAGTGAGGTGGACTGGGCCTCGGGTGCCGTGGAGTTGCTGGTGGAGGCTCGGGAATGGCCGCGGGTGGATCGTGCACGGCGGGCGGGGGTGTCGTCGTTCGGGATCAGCGGGACGAACGCGCACGTGATCATCGAGCAGGCGCCGGAGGAGGTGGAGCCGGCGCCGGCGGAGTCTGAGTCTATTTCGGGTTCGGGTTCGGGGTTGGTGGCGTGGGTGGTGTCGGGTCGTTCGGAGTCGGCGGTGGTGGGTCAGGCGGTTCGGTTGGGTGAGTGGGTGGGTGGGGCTGGCTCTGGTGTGCCGGTGGGGGATGTGGCCTGGTCGTTGGCGGGCCGCTCCCAATGGGAGCACCGTGCGGTGGTCGTCGGGCAGGACCGTGCCGAACTGGTCCGGGGGCTGGAGGCGTTGGCGGCCGGTCTGCCGGGTGCGGGTGTGTCTCGGGGTGTGGTGTGTTCGGGTCGTTCGGCGTTCGTGTTCACGGGGCAGGGTGCGCAGCGGTTGGGGATGGGGCGGGAGTTGTGTGGGGCGTTTCCGGTGTTCGCGGCGGCGTTCGACGAGGCGGTGGCGGAGTTGGATCGTCATCTCGGGTTCTCGTTGCGGGAGGTGTTGTGGGGTTCGGATGCGGGCCGGGTGAACGAGACGGTTGTGGCGCAGGCGGGGTTGTTCGCGTTCGAGGTGGCGTTGTTCCGGTTGGTGGAGTCGTGGGGGGTGCGGCCGGACTTCGTGGTGGGTCACTCGATCGGTGAGGTGGCGGCTGCGTGTGTGGCCGGGGTGTGGTCGGTCGAGGATGCCGCGCGGGTGGTGGCGGCGCGGGGCCGGTTGATGCAGGCGTTGCCGGCGGGTGGCGCGATGGTGGCGATCGGGGCCTCCGAGGCGGCCATTCGCGAGGAGTTGCCGCAAGGCGTGTCCATCGCTGCGGTGAACGGTCCCTCGTCGGTGGTGGTGTCCGGGGTCGAGGAGGCGGTGCTTGCGCTGGCGGACGTATTCGAGCGGCAGGGGTGCCGTACGAGTCGGCTGCGGGTGAGCCACGCGTTCCATTCCGCCCTGATGGAACCGATGTTGGCGGAGTTCGGCGAGGTCTTGGAAGGGCTGTCGTTCGCGGCGCCGCAGATTCCGGTGGTGTCGAACGTGACGGGTGGCCTCGCGACGGCCGAGGACCTGTGCACCCCCGACTACTGGGTGCGCCACGTTCGAGAGGCGGTGCGCTTCGCCGACGGCGTCAGTTGGCTGGCGGATCAGGGGGTGTCGCGCTGGGTCGAGATCGGACCTGACGCGGTGCTGTCCGGGATGCTCACCCCTTGCCTCGAAGCCGCCACCGTAACTGACGAGACGCATGCGGCGAGTTCGGCGGTCATCGTGCCGCTCGTACGCCGTGATCGCCCCGAGGCGGCGGAAGTCCTTACTGGGGTAGGGCGGTTGTGGACCTCGGGCGCCACCGTGGACTGGCCCAAGACCTTCACCGGCCCCGCGCCCCGCCACGTCCTGGACCTGCCCACCTACGCCTTCCAACGCCAGCACTACTGGCTGCACCCTCTGGAGTTCCTCGCCGAGTCCTGGCTCGCGGCCGAACTGGGCGGCAGGCCCGAGGCGATGGGGCTGAGCGCGGTCGAACACCCGCTGCTCGGTGCCGTTGTGGCCCTGCCGGAGACCGACGGGGCCGTCTTCACCGGCCGGCTCGCGCTCGACACGCAGGAGTGGGTCGCGGACCACGACGTCCTCGGAGCCGTCCTGCTGCCCGGCACCGCCTTCGTCGAACTCGCGATCCACGCGGGCGACCACTTCGGGTGCGACGTCGTTGAGGAGCTGACACTCCAGGCACCCCTGGTCATGCCCGACAGCGGCGGCGTCCTGCTCCGGGTCACCGTCGGCGGCGCGGACGGCTCCGGTGCCAGGTCGCTGACCATCCACTCGCGTCCCGAAGGCGCCGACCAGCCCTGGACACCGCACGCCGAAGGACTCCTGCGCGTGGGTGCGGCGACGCCCTCGTACGACTTCACCCAGTGGCCGCCGGCCGGCGCCACGCCCATCGACATCACCGGCGGCTACGAGCGCCTGCTGGACCGCGGGTACGGCTACGGCCCGGCCTTCCAGGGCCTCACCTCCGCCTGGGAGCGCGGCGACGAACTGTTCGCCGAGGTCGCACTGCCCGACGCGGCACACCCCGACGCCGCCCGGTTCGGCCTGCACCCGGCCCTCTTCGACGCGGCCATGCACGCGGCCCTGCTCCAGGAGGAGGAGACCGGCGAGGAGACGTTGCTGCCCTTCTCGTGGAAAGGCGTCTCCCTCTTCGCGTCGGGTGCCACCGGGCTGCGGATGCGGATGCGCGCCGAGGGCCAGGACAGCGTGTCCATGGAGATGGCCGACGCGTACGGCCAACCGGTCCTGTCCGTTGGGTCGTTGGTGTCCCGGGCGGTCTCGTCGGAGCAACTGGGCGCGGCCCGGGCGGCGGGCGCGGCGCAGAACCAGGCGCTGTTCCGGGTGGAGTGGACCGCGACTGCCGTCTCCCAGGCTCAGCCGGAGACGTCGGAGTGGGTACTGCTCACCGCGGACTCGGACGGCCCGGAGACGGCCGAACTGCTCGGCATGACCGGGCGATCCGCGTACCGCGATGTCGCGGCGCTGCGGGCCGCGCTCGATGACGACGGAGTCGCCGTCCCCCCGGTCGCGCTTCTCGCCCTGCCGCCGGACGAGACCGCGGGTCCGGTCCCCGCCGCGGTACGGGCTCGCGCGGCGACCGTCATGGCGGCGGTACAGGGCTGGCTCGACGATGACCGCTTCGCCGGCTCGCGGCTCGTGGTCGTGACCCGCGGCGCGGTCGCCACGGCCGACGGCGACGACATCGACCTGGCGCTCGCCCCCGTCTGGGGACTGGTGCGGGCCGCGCAGGCCGAACAGCCGGGCAGGTTCGTACTGGTGGACCTCGACGAGGACCACGCGCCGGAGCTGCTGCGTGCCGCCGTGGCCGCCGGCGAACCCGAGATCGCGCTGCGCGACGGACAGGCGCGGGTGCCGAGGCTCGCCCGGGTCGCACCCGACGAGATCACCGCCGCGGTCACCGCCGCGGTCACCGACGCCGACACCGACATGGTCACCGGCGCGGACACCCCGCGACTCGACCCCGAACGGACGGTGCTGGTCACCGGCGGCACCGGCGGCCTCGGCGCCCTCGTGGCCCGCCATCTGGTGGCGGCCCACGGCGCACGGCACCTCCTCCTGACCAGCCGCCGCGGCCTCCAGGCACCCGGCGCCGAGGAACTGCGGGCGGAACTCGTCGCGGCGGGCGCCTCCGTCACGGTCGCCGCGTGCGACGTGAGCGACCGGGACGCGCTGGCCGCCCTGCTCGCCGGAATCGACCCCGCGCATCCGCTGACCGCGGTCGTGCACGCCGCCGGCGTGGCCCACAACGGACTCGTGACGGCGCTGACCGACGAGCGGCTGGACGCCGTTCTCGGGCCCAAGGCCGACGCCGCCCACCACCTGCACGAGCTGACCGGCGACCTCGACCTGTCGGCGTTCGTGCTCTTCTCGTCCGCCGGCGGCCTGCTCTTCGCCGCCGGACAGAGCGCCTACGCCACCGCGAACGTCTTCCTCGACGCGCTGGCCGCACACCGCCGGGCCCACGGCCTGCCGGCGACCTCCCTCGTCTACGGCCTGTGGGGTGTCGAAGCGGGCCTCGGCGCGGCCCTCGGCGACGCCGACCTGCACCGGATGAAGCGGCAGGGCTTCCCGCCGCTGTCCGCGGAGGAAGGACTCGCCGCGCTCGACGCCGCCCTGCGCGGAGCCGGGCCGGCGAGCACGCCGCCGTCCGCCGCACCCGCGGTGCTGGTGCCGTTGCGCGTGGACACCGCGGCGCTGCGTGCCCGTGGCGAGGTCCCCGCCCTGCTGCGCGGGCTGGTGAGGAGCCGTCAGGTATCCGGCTCCGGCGGACCGTCCCAAGGCACCGCCCTGGCCCAGCGGCTGGCCGGCCTGCCCGCGGACGAGCGCCGCGGCGTCCTGCTGGATCTGGTCCGCGACCGCGTGGCCGCGCTGCTCGGGCACGGGTCCTCCGACGCGATCGAGCCGGACCGCGCCTTCCAGGAACTCGGCTTCGACTCGCTCACGTCGGTCGAGCTGCGCAACGTCCTCAACACGGAGACCGGCCTGCGCCTGCCGGCCACCCTCGTCTTCGACTACCCGACCGCGGCCGACGTCGCGCGGTACCTCGACGACGAGATCGCCGGAGCGGTGGCGAACGTGCCGGTGACCCCCCTGCCGCTCACCCGTCAGGACGCCGAGCCGATCGCGATCGTCGCCATGACCTGCCGCTACCCGGGCGGCGTCTCCTCGCCCGAGGACCTGTGGCGACTCGTGGCCGACGAGGTGGACGCGATCGCGCCCTTCCCGACCGACCGCGGCTGGGACCCGGACGTCTACGACCCCGAGCCTGGCAAGGCGGGGAAGTCGTACGCGTCGGAGGGCGGATTCCTTTACGACGCGGCCGACTTCGACGCCGACTTCTTCGGCATCAGCCCCAGCGAGGCGCTTTCCATGGACCCGCAGCAGCGGCTGCTGCTGGAGGCGTCATGGGAGGTGTTCGAGCGGGCCGGGATGGACCCCACCGCGCTGCGCGGCAGTTCGACCGGTGTCTTCGCCGGACTGATGTACCACGACTACGGCCAGGGCAACGGCGGCGCCAGCACCAGCGGCGGAAGCCTCGTCTCGGGCCGGATCGCCTACACCTTCGGCCTGGAGGGGCCGGCGGTGACGGTGGACACGGCGTGCTCCTCCTCCCTGGTGGCGCTGCATCTGGCGGTGCAGGCGCTGCGTTCGGGCGAGTGCTCGCTCGCACTGGCCGGCGGTGTCGCCGTGATGGCCACGCCGGAGATGCTGATCGAGTTCAGCCGCCAGCGCGGCCTCGCTCCCGACGGCCGTTCGAAGTCCTTCTCGGACGCGGCGGACGGCACCGGCTGGGGCGAGGGCCTGGGCCTCCTGCTGGTCGAACGGCTCTCCGACGCCCGCAGGAACGGGCACCCCGTCCTCGCGGTGGTGCGGGGCTCCGCCGTCAACCAGGACGGCGCCAGCAACGGCTTCTTCGCGCCGAATGGTCCGGCGCAGCAGCGGGTGATTCGTGCGGCGTTGGGTGCGGCGGGGTTGTCGGTGGTGGATGTGGATGTGGTGGAGGGGCACGGGACGGGGACGTCGTTGGGTGATCCGATCGAGGCGCAGGCGTTGTTGGCGACGTACGGGCATGGTCGGGTGGAGGGTTTGCCTTTGTGGTTGGGGTCGTTGAAGTCGAATGTGGGTCATACGCAGGCGGCTGCGGGTGTCGGTGGTGTGATCAAGATGGTGGAGGCGTTGCGGCGGGGGGTGTTGCCGCGGTCACTGCACGTGGGAACGGCGTCGGGTGAGGTGGATTGGGCGTCGGGCTCGGTGGAGTTGTTGGCGGAGGCTCGGGAGTGGCCGCAGGTGGGTCGTGTGCGGCGGGCGGGGGTGTCGTCGTTCGGGATCAGTGGGACGAACGCGCACGTGATCATCGAGCAGGCACCGGAGGGGGAAGAAGCGCGAACGGTGTCGGCGGGGGTTGGGCCGGCGCCGCTGGAGATTGCGGCGGAGTCCGAGTCTGAGTCGGGTTCGGGGTTGGTGGCGTGGGTGGTGTCGGGTCGTTCGGAGTCGGCGGTGGTGGGTCAGGCGGTTCGGTTGGGTGAGTGGGTGGGTGGGGTTGGTTCTGGTGTGTCGGTGGGGGATGTGGGGTGGTCGTTGGCGGGGCGTGCCGCGTGGGAGCAGCGTGCGGTGGTGGTCGGGCAGGACCGTGCCGAACTGGTGCGGGGGTTGGAGGCGTTGGCGGCCGGTGAGGCGCGGGCGGCGAATGTGTGTCGGGGGGTGGCGGGTTCGGGTCGTTCGGCGTTGGTGTTCACGGGGCAGGGTGCGCAGCGGTTGGGGATGGGGCGGGAGTTGTGCGGGGCGTTTCCGGTGTTCGCGGCGGCCTTCGACGAGGCGGTGGCGGAGTTGGATCGCCATCTCGGGTTCTCGTTGCGGGAGGTGTTGTGGGGTTCTGACGCGGCCCGGGTGAATGACACGGTTGTTGCTCAGGCGGGGTTGTTCGCGTTCGAGGTGGCGTTGTTCCGGCTGGTCGAATCGTGGGGGATGCGGCCGGACTTCGTGGTGGGTCATTCGATCGGTGAGGTGGCGGCTGCGTGTGTGGCGGGGGTGTGGTCGGTCGAGGACGCGGCGCGGGTGGTGGCGGCACGGGGGCGGTTGATGCAGGCGTTGCCGGCGGGTGGGGCGATGGTGGCGATCGGGGCCTCCGAGGCGGCCATTCGCGAGGAACTGCCGGAAGGCGTCTCCATTGCGGCGGTGAACGGCCCCTCGTCGGTGGTGGTGTCCGGCGTGGAGGACGCCGTCGCCGAGCTGGCGGAGGTGTTCGCTGGGCGCGGTTGCCGGACGAGTCGGCTGCGGGTGAGCCACGCGTTCCATTCCGCCCTGATGGAGCCGATGTTGGCCGAGTTCGGCGAGGTACTGGACGGGGTGTCGTTTGCGGCGCCGACGATTCCGGTGGTGTCGAACGTGACGGGTGGCCTCGCGACGGCCGAGGACCTGTGCACCCCCGACTACTGGGTGCGCCACGTTCGGGAGGCGGTGCGGTTCGCCGACGGCGTCAGTTGGTTGGCGGATCAGGGGGTGTCGCGGTGGGTCGAGATCGGACCTGACGCGGTGCTGTCCGGGATGCTCACCCCCTGCCTCGAAGCCGCCACCGAGGAGGACGGCGTAGCCGCCAACGCGGCGACCAGCGCGGCCAGTTCCGCGGTCATCGTGCCGCTGGTACGCCGTGATCGCCCCGAGGCGGCGGAAGTCCTCATCGGGATCGGGCGGTTGTGGACCTCGGGCGTCGCCGTGGACTGGCGCAAGACCTTCACCGGCCCGGCGCCCCGCCACGTCGTGGACCTTCCCACCTACGCCTTCCAGCGGAAGCGGTACTGGCTGGACGCGTCACGCGGCGGAACGGACGTGGGCGCGGCGGGACTTGGGGCCGTCGACCACCCGCTGCTCAGCGCCGTACTGCCGTCGCCCGACGGTGACTCCGTCGTGCTGACCGGGCGCCTCTCGACGGAAACCCACCGTTGGCTGGCCGACCACGACATCCTCGGGGCGGTCCTGCTGCCCGGTACCGCATTCGTCGAACTCGCGTTGCGCGCAGGGCTGGAGGTGGGCTGCGGGGGTCTGCGGGAACTCGCCCTGCACGCCCCGCTGGTCCTCCCGGAGCGCGGCGGCGTAGCCGTCCAGGTGGTGGTGCGCGCGCCCGACGCCGCGGGTCTGCGGGAACTCGCGATCCACGCGCGGCCGGAGGAGGACGGCGAAGAGGCCGTCTGGACCCTGCATGCCGAGGGCGCCCTCACCCCTGAGCAGGAGGCCCCGGCGTTCGACCTCGCCGCGTGGCCGCCGCCTGGTGCGGTGCCCGTCGAGATGGCGGGTGCCTACGAGCGGCTGCTCGGCGCCGGCTACGTCTACGGCCCGGCCTTCCAGGGGCTCAAGTCCGCCTGGCGGCGCGGCGACGACCTCTTCGCCGAAGTGGAGTTGCCGGAGGAGTCCCACGCCGACGCCTCCCGATTCGGGCTGCACCCCGCCCTGCTCGACGCCGCCCTGCACGTCAATCTGGTCGCCGCGGGGGACTCCGACGACGAGGACCGCACCGTGGTCCCGTTCGCCTGGAACGGCCTGGCGCTCCACGCGCGCGGGGCCACGGCGCTGCGCGTGCGGCTGACACCGCAGGAAGCCGGACGGACGGCCGACGGCGGTCCGGCCCCGGCCGGGATGTCCATCGTCGCCGCGACCGCCGACGGTCAGCCCGTGTTCAGCGTCTCCTCGCTCGTCGCCCGCGAGGTCTCCCCGGAACAGCTCGCGGCGGCACGCCGTACGGAGCAGGTCCCGTACCACCTGGGGTGGGCCACGCTGCCCGCGCCCACCGGCACGGCCGACGCGCCGAGTTGGGCGGTCATCCGGCCCGCCGGAGCGGCCGAACCGGCGACCGGCCGGCCCGGAGCGACCGAACCCCCCTCGTTCACCGGTCTGGAGGCGCTGGGCGCGGCGCTGGAAGCGGGACAGCCGCTCCCCGACGCGGTCGTCCTGCCGTACGTCACCCTTCTCGACGGCGCCGAAGGCACTGACGGCGCGGACGGCCCCGGCCTGACCGTCATCGCCCACCGTGCCCTTGAGGTGGTGCAGTCCTGGCTCGCGGACGAGCGTTTCGCGCCGTCCCGACTGGTGCTGCTGACGGACGGGGCGATCCGCCTGCCGGAGGACGGCGAGTCCGCGTCCGAGGCCCGGCTCGAAGCCGTGCCCGAAGCCGTGCCCGAAGCAGTACCCGAGGCCGAAGCCCTGTCCGAGGCCGGGCTGTCGGCATCGGCGGTGTGGGGCCTGCTCCGGGCGGCCCACAGCGAGAACCCGGGCCGCTTCGTCCTCGTGGATGCCGACGCCGCCACCGATCCGTGGACCGCGCTGCCCACCGCCCTCGCCACCGGCGAGGCGGAGATCGCGATACGGGACGGCGTCATGCGGACGCCTCGACTGGTCAGGTCGAGCACCGTGCCCAGCGACGCCGAACCCGTCTGGGACGCGCATGGGACCGTGCTGATCACCGGCGGCACCGGCGGCCTGGGCGCACTGACGGCCCGTCACCTGGTGACGGCCCACGGGGTGCGACGGCTGCTCCTGGTCAGCCGCCGGGGTGCCGAGGCCCCCGGTGCGGCCGAACTGCGCGACGAGCTGGCCGCGTTGGGCGCGGACGTGGTGATCGCCGCCTGCGACGTGGCGGACCGCGCGCAGATCGCGGCCGTCATCGACGGCATCCCCGCTGAGCATCCGCTCACCGGCGTGATCCACACCGCGGGCGTGCTGGACGACGGTGTCGTCTCCGCCCTCACGCCCGAACGGCTCGACACCGTGCTGCTGCCGAAGGCCGTGGCCGCCTGGCACCTGCACGAGCTCACCCGCGATCTCGACCTGTCCGCGTTCGTGCTGTTCTCGTCGATGGCCGGCACGTTCGGCGGCATCGGCCAGGCCAACTACGCGGCGGCGAACGTCTTCCTCGACGCCCTGGCCCAACGCCGCAAAGCCGCCGGCCTGCCCGCGGTGTCCATGGCGTGGGGCCTGTGGGCGACCGGCATGGGTGGCCAGTTGACACAGGTGGAGGTACGGCGCCTCGGCAGGCAGGGCTTCCCGCCGCTGTCCGACGCCGAGGGCCTGGCCCTGTTCGACGAGGTCATGCGGTCGGACGCCGTCACGTGGTCCGGACAGGCGCTGACCGTGCTGCTCCGGCTGGACCCCGCCGCCCTGCGCGCCCAGGCGGTGTCCTCCGGCTTCGTCCTGCCGGTACTGCGCGACCTCGTGCGCGTGCCCGCCCGGCAGAGCGTGGTGAGCGCCACCGCTTCCGGCCTGGCCGGCCGAGTGACGGGCCTGGCGCCCGCCGAGCGGCACGCGTTGGTGCTCACCCTTGTCCGGCAGCACGTCGCCGACGTGCTCGGGCACGCGTCCTCCGACGCGATCGAACCGGACCGTGCCTTCAGCGACCTCGGCTTCGACTCGCTGGCCGCCGTCGAGCTGCGCAACAGCCTCAACACGGCGACCGGAATCCACCTGCCGGCCACCCTGGTCTTCGACTACCCGAGCGCCGAGGCCGTCACGGCCCACCTCGTCGACGAACTGACCGGCGCCGCACAGGCGTTGGCGCCGGTGGCGTTCCGTACGCAGGCGGACGATGACGACCCGATCGTGATCGTGGGGATGGCGTGCCGGTATCCGGGTGGCGTGGAGTCGCCGGAGGATCTGTGGCGGCTGGTGGCGGACGGTGTGGACGCGATCTCCGAGTTCCCGACCAACCGCGGTTGGAACACGGAACGCATCTTCGACCCGACGGGTGAGCGGCCGAACAGCACCTACACCCGGCACGGCGGATTCCTGCATGACGCGGGGGAGTTCGATCCGGCGTTCTTCGGGATCAGTCCGAATGAGGCGCTGGTGATGGACCCGCAGCAGCGGTTGTTGCTGGAGGTGTCGTGGGAGGCGCTGGAGCGGGCGGGTATCGACCCGGCGTCGTTGCGCGGGAGCGCGACGGGTGTCTTCGCCGGGATGATGTACCACGACTACGCGAACAACAACAACACCGGTTCCATCGCCTCGGGTCGGATCTCCTACACCTTCGGCCTCGAAGGGCCCGCGATCACCATCGACACGGCGTGCTCGTCGTCCTTGGTCGCGCTTCATTCCGCTGTGCAGGCGTTGCGTTCGGGCGAGTGCTCGCTCGCGCTGGTCGGCGGTGTCGCCGTGATGGCGACCCCGGACGTCTTCATCGAGTTCAGCCGCCAGCGCGGCCTTGCTCCCGACGGCCGTTCGAAGTCCTTCTCGGAGGGGGCGGACGGTACCGGGTGGGGTGAGGGCGCGGGCATGCTGGTGGTGGAGCGGCTTTCCGATGCCCGGCGGGGTGGGCACTCGGTGTTGGCGGTGGTGCGGGGTTCCGCGGTGAATCAGGATGGGGCGAGTAATGGGTTGACGGCGCCGAATGGTCCGGCGCAGCAGCGGGTGATTCGTGCGGCGTTGGGTGCGGCGGGGTTGTCGGTGGTGGATGTGGATGTGGTGGAGGGTCATGGGACGGGGACGTCGTTGGGTGATCCGATTGAGGCGCAGGCGTTGTTGGCGACGTATGGGCGTGGTCGGGTGGAGGGTTTGCCTTTGTGGTTGGGGTCGTTGAAGTCGAATGTGGGTCATACGCAGGCGGCTGCGGGTGTGGGTGGTGTGATCAAGATGGTGGAGGCTTTGCGGCGGGGGGTGTTGCCGCGGTCGTTGTATGCGGGGGCGGCGTCGGGTGAGGTGGATTGGGCCTCGGGCGCCGTGGAGTTGCTGGTGGAGGCTCGGGAGTGGCCGCGGGTGGATCGTGTGCGGCGGGCTGCGGTGTCGTCCTTCGGGATCAGCGGGACCAACGCGCACGTGATCATCGAACAAGCCCCCGACGAGCCTGAGTCGGCACCGGTGATGGGCTCGGAATTGCCGCTGCTGGAGGGAGCGGCGGAGGCCGACGGGGCTGAGTCCGAGGCGGGTTCGGGGTTGGTGGCGTGGGTGGTGTCGGGTCGGTCGGAGTCGGCGGTAGCGGCTCAGGCGGGCCGGTTGGGTGAGTGGGTGGGTGGGGCTGGCAGTGGTGTGCCGGTGGGGGATGTGGCCTGGTCGTTGGCAGGCCGCGCCGCGTGGGAGCACCGTGCGGTGGTCGTCGGGCAGGACCGTGCCGAACTGGTCCGGGGGCTGGAGGCGTTGGCGGCCGGTGAGGCGCGGGCGGCGAATGTGTCTCGGGGGGTGACGGCATCGGGTCGTTCGGCGTTCGTGTTCACGGGGCAGGGTGCGCAGCGAGTGGGAATGGGGCGGGAGTTGTGCGGGGCGTTCCCGGTGTTCGCGGCGGCGTTCGACGAGGCGGTGGCGGAGTTGGACCGCCATCTCGGGTTCTCGTTGCGGGAGGTGCTCTGGGGCTCTGACACCGACCGGGTGAACGAGACGGTCGTTGCTCAGGCGGGGTTGTTCGCGTTCGAGGTGGCGCTGTTCCGGCTGGTCGAATCGTGGGGGATACGGCCGGACTTCGTGGTGGGTCACTCGATCGGTGAGGTGGCTGCTGCGTGTGTGGCCGGGGTGTGGTCGGTCGAGGATGCCGCGCGGGTGGTGGCGGCACGAGGCCGGTTGATGCAGGCCCTGCCCGCGGGCGGCGCGATGGTGGCGATCGGGGCCTCCGAGGCCGAGGTGTGCGCGGAACTGCCGGAAGGTGTCTCCATCGCGGCGGTGAACGGCCCCTCGTCGGTGGTGGTGTCCGGCGTGGAGGACGCCGTCGCCGAACTGGCGGAGGTGTTCGCGGGGCGCGGCTGCCGTACGAGTCGGCTGCGGGTGAGCCACGCCTTCCATTCCGCCCTGATGGAACCGATGTTGGCCGAGTTCGGCGAGGTCTTGGAAGGGCTGTCGTTCGCGGCGCCGCAGATCCCGGTGGTGTCGAACGTGACGGGCGCCCTCGCGACAGCCGAGGACCTGTGCACCCCCGACTACTGGGTGCGCCACGTTCGAGAGGCGGTGCGGTTCGCCGACGGCGTCAGCTGGCTGGCGAGTGAGGGGGTGTCGCGCTGGGTCGAGATCGGACCTGACGCGGTGCTGTCCGGAATGCTCACCCCCTGCCTCGAAGCCGCCACTGAAGAGGACAGCGCAGCCACCAACACAGCCACCAGCGCGGCCAGTTCGGCGGTCATCGTTCCGCTCGTACGCCGGGATCGCCCCGAGGCGGCCGAAGTCCTCACCGGGATAGGCAGGTTGTGGACCTCCGGCGCCACCGTGGACTGGCCCAAGACCTTCACCGGCCCCGCGCCCCGCCACGTCCTGGACCTGCCCACCTACGCCTTCCAACGCCAGCACTTCTGGCTGCTCCCTGAGGACCACGCCGACGTGGCCTCCGCTGGCCTGGACACCCCCGATCACGCCCTCCTGGGCGCGGCCGTCACGCTCGCGGAGTCCGAGGCCGTCCTCCTCACCGGCCGGCTCTCCGTGGCGACCCACCCGTGGCTCGCCGACCACCGCGTCGGCGGCGCGATCCTCTTCCCCGGCACCGGCTTCGTCGAACTCGCCGTGCAGGCCGGCGACCAGGTCGGCTGCGACGTACTGGACGAACTGGTCCTGCACGCCCCGCTGATCCTCCCGGAGGAGGGCGGGGTCCAGGTGCAGGTGTCCGTCGGGGAGCCGGGGGAGGCCGGCCCGGGAGACGCCCGCAGGTCACTGACCGTCCACTCGCGGCCCGAGGGCGACGACCAGTCCTGGACGCTGCACGCCGAGGGGTTCCTGGGCACCGGCGCGGCGGCACCGTCGTACGACTTCACCCAGTGGCCGCCGGCCGACGCCACGACCATCGACGTCGACGGCGCCTACGAGCGGCTGGCGGAGTACGGCTACGGCTACGGTCCGGCCTTCCAGGGGCTCAAGGCCGCCTGGCGGTGCGGCGAGGACCTGTTCGCCGAAGTGGAGCTGCCCGAGGACGCGCACCAGGACGTCAGCCGGCTCGGAGTCGACCCCGCCCTGCTCGACGCCTCCCTGCACATCATGGCCTTCGCCGGAATCCGCGAGGACGACACCCTGGGCGCCACCGTGCTGCCCTTCTCCTGGAGCGGCCTGTCGGTCCACGCCGAGGGCGCGCGGGCGGTGCGGATACGGATCGCCGCGACGGGACCGCAGGCGGTGTCCGTCGAACTCGCCGACCCCACGGGCGCCCCCGTCGTCCACATCGAGTCGCTGATGCTGCGGGAGGCGTCGCCGGAGCAGTTCCGGGTGCCCGCCGCGGGGCGCAAGGAGCCGCTGCTGCGGATCGACTGGACGCCGGTCGCCCTGCCTGCCCGCGCGGTGCCCTCCGCGCTGATCGGCTCCTTCGCGGACCCGACCGGGTTCGGCGACGCCGCTTCCTACGCGGACCTCGCCGCGCTCACCGCCGCCGTCGAGGCCGGCACCGCCGTACCCGAGGTGGTCGCCGTACGGGTGGACGCGGTGGCCGCCGTGGACGGCCCGCCCGGGGAGACGGACATGCCCGCCGCGGTGCGTGGGACCGTCCACGGTGTCCTGGCACTGGTCCAGGAGTGGCTGGCGGAGGAGCGGTACGCCGGGTCGCGGCTGGCGGTCGTGACCACCGGTGCGGCCGACGGCGGCGACGTTCGGCTGGAGCAGGCACCGGTGTGGGGTCTGGTGCGGGCGGCGCAGGCGGAGAACCCGGGCCGCTTCCTGCTCGTGGACGTCGACGGCACCCCCGAGTCCGAGCGGGCGCTCGCGGCCGCCGTCGCCGGGGACGAGCCGGAGACGGCGCTGCGCGGCGGTGAACTGCTCGCGCCGCGGCTGGTCAGGGCCGAGGAGGAACCGGCCGAGGGCGACCCGACCGAGAGCGAACCGCGCGAGGGCGACTCGGGCGAGGCCGAACCGGGCGTGCTCGCCGGCGACGGCACCGTACTGGTGACCGGCGGCACCGGCGGGCTCGGCGGCCTGGTCGCCCGGCACCTGGTGACCGCGCACGGCGTCCGGCACCTGCTGCTGGTCAGCCGCAGCGGGCCGGACGCCCCGGAGGCGGAGGAACTACGGGAGGAGCTGCGGCGGGCCGGCG
Organism: Streptomyces sp. NPDC088194; assembly: GCF_040702025.1. Classification (NCBI taxonomy): domain Bacteria; kingdom Bacillati; phylum Actinomycetota; class Actinomycetes; order Kitasatosporales; family Streptomycetaceae; genus Streptomyces; species Streptomyces sp. NPDC088194. The sequence continues at coordinate 19,733 of NZ_JBFBIV010000069.1, forward strand.
CCGAGGTGGCGATCGCCGCGTGCGACGTCTCGGACCGCTCGGCGCTCGCCGGCGTCCTCGCCGCGATCCCCGACGGGCATCCGCTGCGGGCCGTGGTCCACGTCGCCGGTGTCGCGCACAACGGGCTGGTCTCCGCGCTGACCCCGGAGAACGTCGAGACGTCGCTGCGGCCCAAGGCCGACGCCGCCTGGCACCTGCACGAGCTGACCCGGGAGATGGACCTGGCGGCGTTCGTGATGTTCTCCTCCGCGGGCGGCCTGGTGCTGGCCGCGGGACAGGCGGGCTACGCCGCGTCGAACGTGTTCCTCGACGCGCTGGCCCGGCACCGGCGCGCCCTGAACCTGCCGGCGTGCTCCCTCGCCTACGGCCTGTGGGACGTGGCGACCGGGCTGAGCCGGTGGCTGACCGACGCGGACCGGGAGCGCATGAAGCGCCAGGGCCTGCCCGCGCTGACCGAGGAGGAGGGCCTCGCGGCGTTCGACGCGGCGCTGACCACCGCGCACCCGACGCTGGTGCCGCTGCGGGTCAACCCGAGGGGGCTGCGCGGCTGGTCCGGTGAGCCGCCGGCGCTGCTGCGGGGGCTCGCGCCGAAGGCCAGGCGCCGTGCGGCGGGCGGCGGCGCCGACGCGGTCTCGCTGCGCCGGCAGCTGGCCGGCATGGCCGAGGCCGAGCAGAAGCGGGCCATCCAGGACGTCGTGCTGCGGTACTCGGCGATGGTGCTGGGCCACAGCGGGCCGGAGGCCGTGGAGCCCGAACGGGACTTCCTGGAGTCCGGCTTCGACTCGCTCAGCGCCGTCGAGCTGCGCAACCACCTCAACGCCACGACGGGGCTGCGGCTGCCGCCCATGGCCGTCTTCGACGCCAAGACGCCCGCCGAGCTGGCGTCCCGGCTGCACGAGGAGCTTGCCGGCCAGCTCGACGGGACGCTCGCCGGGCAACCCGCGGCGGCGCAGCAGCCGGAGCAGGCGCCCGGCCGCCGCCCCGACACGCTGTCGGAGCTGTTCCGCGGCGCGGTGCTGTCCGACAACGTCCCGCAGGGCTTCGACCTGCTGCGGGCGGTGGCCGCGCTGCGGCCGGTGTTCTCCTCGGTCACGGAGCTGGAACACCCGCCCGTCGGGGTGCGGTTGGCCGACGGCCCGGCCACGAACCGGCTGATCTGCATCAGTTCGCCGATGGCGACGGCCGGCCCGCACCAGCACGCCCGGCTGGCGGCGCCCTTCCGCGGCCTGCGCTCGGTCAGTTCGCTGCCGACACCCGGCTTCGGACACGGGGAGAGCCTGCCGTCGTCCGTCCAGGCCGCGACCGCCGCGTTCGCGGCCGGCGCCGTCGAGACGGCGGCCGGCGAGCCGTTCGTGCTCCTCGGCTACTCCGGGGGCGGGGTGATCGCCCACGCCGTGGCGGTCCACCTGGAGCAGCACATGGGCGTCCGTCCCGCCGGCCTGGTGCTGATCGACACCTACCAGGTGGACACTGGCGACGGCGACCAGCGCGACCTGATGCGGCAGCTGGTGATGGGGCTGGTGGCCAAGGACTCGGAGTACGAGATGTTCGACAGCACCGTGCTGTCGGCCATGAGCTGCTACTTCGACCTGGTCCCGCAGTTCACCGTCGGGGAGTTGCGGGCACCGGTGCTGTTCGTCGGGGCGGAGGAGTCGTTCCTGCCCGGCGCCGGCGACTCGGCCGGCCCCGACGACGACTGGCAGGCGAAGCCCTGGGACAGCCGCCAGGAGTACCGGACCGTCCCGGGCAACCACTTCAGCCTCATCGAGGGGAAGGCAGCGGACACCGCGCGGGTCGTCCAGGAGTGGCTGACCACCCTGGACTGAGCGGCGCCCGCCCCTGTGCGGGCGGCTCCGGGGGGAGGCCGGTCCGGCCGGCCTCCCCCCACCGTCAGGAACCGACGTGTCACCGACGTGCCAAAGAGAGGCGATGGACATCATGCACCCGGCCCCGAGCGCTCGAGGAACCCTGCCGTTCGGTCCCTACCGGACCTGGTACCGCGTCACCGGCGAGCTGGGCGCCGGCCGGCCGGCACTGGTCGCCGTGCACGGCGGTCCCGGCAGCACGCACGACTACCTGCTGCGGCTGGCCGGCTTCGCCGCGCACGGCTGGCCGGTCGTCCACTACGACCAGCTCGGCAACGGCGGTTCCACCCATCTGCCGGACGCCGGCGCGGACTTCTGGACCGTCGAGCTGTTCCTCGACGAACTCGACAACCTGCTGCGCGGCCTGGGCGTGGCCGACGACTACATCCTGTTCGGGCAGTCCTGGGGCGGCCTGCTGTCCGCGAAGCACGCCTCGACCCGCCCCGCCGGGCTGCGCGGCCTCGTCATCGCCGACTCGCCCGCCTCCTACCCGCTGTGGATGCAGGAGATGAAGGTGCTGCGGTCCCAACTGCCGCCCGGCACCGACGAGGAACTCGCCCGCCACGAAGCGGCCGGCACCACCGACACCGACGCGTACCACGCCGTCGCGCAGCCCTTCTACGAGCGGCACGTGTGCCGGCTCAAGCCCTGGCCCCGGGACTGGACCGCTTCGTTCTACGAGCTGTACAACGACCCCACCGTGTACTACGCCATGAACGGCCCGAGCGAGTTCCACGTCGTCGGCACCCTGCGCGACTGGTCCGTGGAGGACGTCATCGCCGACATCTCCGTGCCGACGCTGCTGATCTCGGGCCGCCACGACGAGGCGACGCCGGCGACCGTGCAGCCCTACCAGGACCTGATCCCCGACGTGCGCTGGAAGATCCTGGAGGAGTCCAGCCACCTGCCCCACCTGGAGGAGCCCGAGCGCTTCGACGAGATCCTGCTGGCCTTCCTCGCGGGGCTGTGACCGCTCACCTGTCGTCGAGCCAGCCCGCCCCGGGCTCCGGCTGGCCGTCGATCAGACCGCGCTGCGCGGCGATGACACCCGCCTGGAACCGGCTCGTGGCCTTCAGCTCCTCCGTCAGGTCGGAGATGTGCCGGCGGCAGGTGCGCACCGACATCCCGAGCCGGCGCGCCACCATCTCGTCCTTGTAGCCGTTCGCCATGAGCCGCAGGATCGACCGTTTGAGGTCGTCGGTGCGCGGCGCCGGCGACGCGGTGTTCGGCGCGAACGGAACCGACCGGCTCCAGAAGTAGTTGAAGAGCGAGCAGATGAAGGCCACCAGGTTCGGCTCCTTCACGACGACCGCACCGTCCCCGCCGCCCCGGGCCGACTGCGCGGGCAGGAAGGCCACCTCCCGGTCGTAGACGACCATCCGGTCGACGAGTTCCTCCGTGGTGCGTACGTGCGCGCCACGGGCGGTGATCTGCCGCACGTAGGCGATGGTGGTCAGATCACCGCGCGCCGTGTGCTGGTAGATCGTCCGCAGCTCGACCCCGCGTTCGAGGGCGGAGAGCATCGACGGCCCCGGCCGGTCCGACTCGGCGCCGTACCGGGGGCGGGCGGGCTGCACGTCCAGCACCTCGCTGCGGCACCGCCTGCGGTAGTGGTCGAGCATCGACTGGACGGTGTCGGCGTCGGACACGATGTCGAACGCCTCCACCTCGTTGCGCCGCCGGCGCGCCTCGAAGTACACGGGTACGAGCGACAGCAGTTGGCTGCGGATCTCGGCCGCCGCCCTCTGTATCCGGTGGACCTCCTCGTCCAGCGGCCCGACGAGATCGGCGGAGGCGACGTCCGGGTTCACCGGGACGAGCACGTCCGGCGCGCCCGGCATCGCCTGCAGGAGCCGGAGCCGGCGCAGGACCCGTTCGGCCCTGACGACCTCCTCCGACGGCAACTCCATCCGGTCGCCCAGCTCCTGGCGGGAGAACGTCCCGATCTGGATCGCTTCCCGGTAGGCCGCGGCGCTGACGTCGTCCAGTTCGAGGCAGTTCCGCTCATCAGATACCGGCTCCGACATCCTGACAGGACCCCCGTCCGTCGCATCTGGATATGCCGAGGGTCAACGTACTCCAGGTTGCTTTGCACGGCGGGTATGCGAACGCCCACAGTTTCCGGCGCCGGCGCCGGCGACGAGGGCGGCGGGTGGGGCAGCCGGTGCGGCGGCGGGACGTGCGGCCGGTGGGGCGGCCGGTGCGGAAAGCCGGTGGGGAGGCGGGACGGGCGAACGGTGGGGCGGCGGGACGGGTGAACGGTGGGGCGGCCGGTGGGGCGGCCGCCCTGCGCGTCGCCCGGTCGCTCAGGCGCTCTCCATGGAGCCGAGCGGGAGGTCCACCGGCAGGTCCTGGCGGCGGCTGATGCTCAACTTGCGGTAGACGTGGGTCAGATGCTGCTCGACGGTGCTGACCGTGATGTACAGCTTCGAGGAGATCTCCCGGTTGGTGTAGCCGTGCGCGGCGAGCGCGGCCACCCGGCGCTCGGACTCGCTCAGCTTCGCGTCGCTCTCCTCGGCCCCCCGTCTTTGCCGCGGCACCGTGGGATAGCAGGGGTTCAACTGCGCGGCGAGCCCGGGCAGGATGACCTCGCGCAGCGTCTTCGCGCCGCACGCGTGCGCCAGGTTCCAGGCCCGCCGGGTGAGCATGCTCGCCCGGTTGGTCTCCCCGACCGCCTGGAGGTGCTGGCCGAGGTCGGCGAGCGCCCGGGCCAGTTCCACCCGGTCCCCCGACAGCCGCAGCTCGTCGATGGCCTCCTTCAGCAGCGCCTGCCGCTGTTCCGGCGGCCGGATCGCCGCGCGCAGCCGGAGCGAGATGCCCCGTACCCGCGGATGCCGGGCGTCCGGCAGGGAAAGCTGCTCCGCCACCAACTGCTCCGCCTGCTCGGGCTCCCCGAGCCGTACCAGCGCGTCCGCGGCCTCCGTCCGCCACGGCAGGGCCACCGGCCGGTCCAGTCCCCAGGACCGCAGCAGCCTGCCGACCTCCAGGAAGTCACGCAGCGCGGAGGCGTACTGGTTGGTCGCCACGTAGTGCACGCCGCGCGCGTACAGGTAGGAGGACAGGTACACGCTGTCGTCACGGGAGTTGGCGATGGGCAGGTCCAGCAGCCGGGCCACCGTGGCGTGTTGGCCCATCGCGGTCCGCGCCCTGATCAACAGGGCGGCCGGCGCCGCCACGAAGACGGTGCCGTTGCGGCCGGGCAGCGCCTCCCACGCGCGTAGAGCTTGCCGTTCGGCGCCGCGCAGGTCACCGAGACGCAGCAGGACGTCGCCGTGGAGCGTGGCGAACACCGCGGTCCACGCGGGGGCGTTGCGGCAGGCGGCGTCGTCGGCGAAGGTCTGGCACCACGGGGTGGCCCGCTCCGGGTGCTCGGACAGGATGAGCGTCTGGAGGGCCTGCACGATCGGCAGCAGCGTGGTCTCGGTCAGGACGGCGTCCTGCAGGAACCGTTCGCAGTCCGCCAGATCGCTCATGCCCCGGTCCCGCACCGCCCAGAAGGCCGCGTGGGGCAGGTTCGGGTAGGGATCGTGCGCCGTACCGGAGTCCGGCCCGGGCGGGTTCATCCGCCGCAGGACCTCGTCGGTCTCGGCGATGCGCCCCTGCGCGCTGAGCGAGCGGACCAGAGCGGTCAGCCGGCCCTTGCTGAGCTGGCCCGCGCGCGCCAGCCGCAGCGGCTCGGCGAGGTGCTTCTCGGCCGCGGCCGGGTCGAACCGCCAGGTGATCGAGGACAGCCGGGTCTTGATCTCCGCCCGCGTTCCCTCGTCGGTGCAGGCGTCGTAGGCCAGGTGGAGCAGGTCGGCGGCCTGCCGCGGGTCGTCGGTGACCATCAGCTGCTCGGCTCGCTCCCGCAGCACGTCGACCGCCCACAGGGTGTCCGGCCACGGCTCGTGGGCGTGGACGGAGGCGCGCAGGTGCTGGATGACCTTCGCGGCCGGCTCCTGCGCCTGGTAGGCCAGGCGGGCGCAACGCCGGTGCAGGCGGGCCCGCTTGGCCGGCTCCAGCGCGTCCAGCACGGCGGCCGCGGAGCCCGGGTGCCGGAAGCGGTGGCCGTCGAGGATGCCCGCCGCCCGCAGCGCGGTGTCGGCCTGCTCGACCGCGGAGACCGGGATGCCCAGCAGCAGCGCGGCCTGCTCCGGCGAGCCGCGGTCCTGGAGCAGCGCGAGGGCGACGCCCAGGTCGAAGGCGGCCGGGCCGCTGCGCAGCACGCACGTCAGCACGGCCTGGGAGAAGAGCCCGCCGCGCTCCGGCTCCAACTCCTCCGTGGTGGTGGCGGGCGGGGTGGTGGCGCGGGTCTCCTCCAGCAGGGCCCGCAGGAGAAGGGGGTTGCCGCCGCTGATGTCGTGCAGCGCCGCGGCGGACCCGGGGATGGCGGCGATCCTCGGGTAGCCGGCGACCGCCTCCGCGACGGCCGCCTCGCTCAACCGGCCCAGCCGGATGCGCCGGAAGTCGGGCCGGCGCAGCAACTCGGTGTCGAACGTCGGGTCCTGGGAGCTGAAGTGCAGCGACCGCGCCGCCACCAGCAGGACCGGACCGGTACGGGCGTGCCGGATGAGCGCCTGGAGGTACTGCAACGACACGGCGTCCGCGTACTGGAGGTCGTCCACGCAGCAGACGACCGGCACGTTCTGGCTCAGCTCCTGGATCGCCGCGCAGAACTCGCGCATGGCCTCGGCGCGCGGCCGGCCGTCCGTGGCCTGCGGCACCTGGGCCAGCCGCGGGGTCGGCGCGTCGGCGAGCAGTTGCCGCAGTACTCCCGACGGGACGTCCGCCTCGCCCGGTGACCCGACCCCGTGCAGGAGGGCGGCGCCCTCGGCCACCGCTCGCTTTGCGAGGAAGTCGATTAAATCGCTCTTTCCGCAGCCTGAGGCGCCCTCGATAAACAGCAGACGGGCTTGCCCGGAGAGGAAATCGGCCAGTGTTGATTCGATGATCTCAATGTCCATACGATGTTCCACGAGAGTCATCATCTTCCCCCGAATTGGCGACTCGATGCAACGTACGATCAACGGCGTAAGTCTAGAGAGCGGGCAGTCGTTTCGCGCTGACCGCAAGTTGCACGGCAGTAAGTTCGCATGTAGGGGTGGCGCCCTCTCTACGGGCGCATAGGGGGTTGGATCAGGGGAGATGTCCCTTCGCCGGCTAGCCGCGGGGGCACGTTCCGGTCCTGAAGTCCGCGGCAGTTCGTGGCGGACTCACAGGGCTCCTTCGGTCCGCGGGCCCCTATGATCCACATTCGGCCGGTTCGCCGTCGGAGCGGGGGAGCCGGCACGCCCTGAGTGGGGGCGTCGGCCCAGGCCGGACGCCCTGCGAACGCCGTTGGCCGAGCGGCCGCGCCCGCGCGGGCGGGCCGTCGATCGGCGGCCGAGGCGGTCGCTGCCGGGTTGCCCCGACGGGCCGGAATGGCCTGGCCGGAAAAATCTGGTTGACAGTTGGATGACTTTCGCTTGTATACGGCCCCTACCGCGTCCGCGTGCGGGAGCGGGGTCCACGCCGGGGCCTCCGGCGAATGCGGATGCCCGCGATATTCCTCGGGAATAGCTGTCGGAATCAGGTCGGAATGTTATGCGGTGGCGGGGAGAAGGGGGCTTCGGCTCACCGCGTGTTCCTGGGCCGAACACCCCTTGTCCGCCCGGTACGGGAACGGGAAAAGGTGCCGGACGACGGCCGGCCGGGGGACGGGAGCCCACCGCGGAGCGCCAAGCGGAGAAAATCCGCTGCCTCCGTTCGCCGGGCTCGGCGGTTTTTCCCGACGACCCTCGCCCGACCCGGTTCCGGCGCCCGGAATTCCCCCCGGTTGCCCGATCGTCGGCCGCCCCCGAGGGTCCGCGCGCCGCCGTCCGAGGGGTGCGCGGAAGGGTCCGCGGGCCGCGCCGGCCGCTCGGGAGATCGGCTCGACGCCAGGTGGGCGGGGGCGCGGACCGGTTCGCGGCGTGCGGTCGCGTCCCGGGCCGCGCCCTCGCTCACCTCGGCTTTTCGTCCGGCAAAGCGGCTTCTTCACCAGCAGCCACATGCGTTCCTACGAATTGCGCGCAGTGTGTAATACATACGTCTGATCCAGAGCTACAGTTGGACCATGGGACATCGCGAGGAACTGCTCAAAGGCGCCAAGCACTGCCTGTATGAAAAGGGTTACGCCCGGACTACGGCACGTGACATTGTGGCGGCGTCCGGCACCAATCTTGCTTCCATCGGCTACCACTACGGGACAAAGGAAGTCCTGCTGCGCGCCGCCCTGATCAGGGCGATGAACGAGTGGGGCAGCGAGATGCTGCGCGCGCTTCCGGCCGAGGCCCCCGCGTCCGAGGACCCGCTGGAGCGCTTCGAGTCCACCTGGACGCGGATGATCGAACTGTTTCCGGACAACAGCCGCCTGTGGCGGGTGAGCTTCGAGGTCTTCGCACAGATCCCGCACGACGAGGAGCTCCGCAAGACGATCGCGGGGGCCCTGCCCGACGCCCACGAGGCGATCGCCGAGCTCTTCCAGGGCGTCGACAGCGCCGCGGACGAGAAGTCGGCGCAGCTCGTCGGCATGTTCCACCAGGCCCTGCTCACGGGAGTGCTGGCGCTGTGGCTCATCGACCCGGAGCAGGCCCCCACCGGCCATGACCTCGCCGAGGCGCTGCGCATCGTCGCCGGTGGCCCGGCCGCGTCCACGCAGGGGGCATCCGGCGCGGAACCGTCCCGTGAGAAGTCCGAAACCGCCCAGGAACAGGAGGAGGGCATCCGCGAGGACAGCGCGGCACCCGGGGCCGGCGCGGAGCCCGTACAGTCGTGAGCCCGCGCGGCCCGGGCCCGGCGCTCAGCCGGCCGGCCCGCCGCCGCCCAGCACCTGCGCCAGGTCGTAGGAGACGGGCTCCTCCAGTTGCGCGTACGTGCAACTGTCAGGGGTCCGGTCCGGGCGCCAGCGGCGGAACTGGGCGGTGTGCCGGAAACGGTCGCCCTGCATGTGGTCGTAGGCCACCTCCAGGACGCGCTCCGGGCGCAAGGGCACCCAGGAGAGGTCCTTCTTGCCCGTCCAGCGGCTGGGCCCGCCCGGCAGCCGGTCGGCGGACTGCGCCTCCTCGCTGGCCCACTCCTGCCAGGGGTGGCCCTCGACCGACTCCATCCGCAGCGGCGCCAGCTCCTCCATGAGGGCCGCGCGCCGGGCCATCGGGAAGGACGCGCAGACCCCGACGTGCTGGAGCCGGCCGTCCGCGTCGTACAGGCCCAGCAGCAGCGAGCCGACCACCGGCCCGCTCTTGTGCGGCCGCAGCCCCGCCACCACGCAGTCCGCGGTCCGCTCGTGCTTGACCTTGACCATGGACCGCGCCCCCGGCTGGTACGGCAGTTCGTGCGGCTTGGCGACCACGCCGTCCAGGCCCGCGCCCTCGAACTGCGCGAACCACTCCCGCGCGACGGCCAGGTCGTCGGTGGCGGGAGTGACGTGCACGGGGGCCGCCGCGTCGCGCAGCGCGAGCAGCAGCGCCTCGCGCCGTTCGCGCTGGGGCGCCGCCACCAGCGAGGTGTCGCCCAGCGCCAGCAGGTCGAACGCGACGAAGCTCGCCGGCGTGACCTCCGCCAGATGGCGCACCCGCGAGTCGGCGGGGTGGATGCGCTCCAGCAGCGCGTCGAAGTCCAGCCGGCCGTCCCTCGCGATCACGATCTCCCCGTCCAGCACGCAGCGTGCGGGCACCTGCTCGCGCAGCGCCTCGACCAGTTCGGGGAAGTAGCGGGTCAGCGGCTTGCCCGAGCGGCTGCCCAGCTCGACCTCGTCGCCGTCACGGAAGACGATCGCCCGGAAGCCGTCCCACTTCGGCTCGTACAGCATCCCCGGCGGGACGGCCGCCGCCGACTTCGCCAGCATCGGCCGCACCGGCGGCATCACGGGAAGGTCCATGCCGGGATTCTCCGCCGCGCGGCGGCCGGGCGCCCGCCGAGTGACGGGCGGGGGGAGCCCCGGCCCGCGCGCGTGAGGCGGCTGCCGCGCCGACGGGCGATCCGCGGCGAGGCGGCCTAGCGTGAGGGGCATGGCAGAGGCGCTGGAGCTCACGGTCGGCGAGCGCACGGTCCGCGTGTCCAACCCGAACAAGGTGTACTTCCCGGAGCGCGGCTTCACCAAGGCCGACGTCGTCCGCTACTACCTGAGCGTCGGGGACGGCATCCTGCGCGTCCTGCGGGACCGGCCCACCACCCTGGAGCGCTACCCCGACGGCGTCGGCGGCGAGTCGTTCTTCCAGAAGCGCGCGCCCAAGAACCTGCCCGATTGGATTCCGACCGGCCGCATCTCCTTCCCCAGCGGGCGCCACGCCGACGAGATCTGCCCCACCGAGACCGCCGCCGTCGCCTGGGCGGCCAACCTCGGCTGCCTCACCTTCCACCCCTGGCCGGTGCGCCGCGACGACACCGAGCACCCCGACGAGCTGCGCATCGACCTCGACCCGCAGCCGGGCACCGACTACGCCGACGCGGTGCGCGCCGCCCACGAACTGCGCGACGTGCTCGACGGGCTGGGCCTGACCGGCTGGCCCAAGACCTCCGGCGGCCGGGGCCTGCACGTCTTCGTGCCGATCGCCCCCGAGTGGACCTTCGTCCAGGTCCGCCGTTCGGCCATCGCGATCGCCCGCGAACTGGAGCGGCGCGACCCGGCGCACGTCACCACCGCCTGGTGGAAGGAGGAGCGCGGCGCGAAGATCTTCGTCGACTACAACCAGACCGCCCGCGACCGCACCATCGCCAGCGCCTACTCGGTACGGCCCCGCCCGCAGGCCCCCGTCTCCGCACCGCTGCGCTGGGACGAGCTGGACAGCGCGGTGCCCGCCGACTTCGACCTCGCCACCATGCCGGGCCGGTACGCCGAGGTCGGCGACCTGCACGCCGACATGGAGGACCACGCCTTCCGGCTCGACGCCGCCCTGGAGCTGGCCGCGCGCGACGAGGCCGAGCACGGGCTGGGCGACCTGCCCTATCCGCCGGACCACCCGAAGATGGCGGGCGAGCCGAAGCGGGTGCAGCCGAGCCGCGCGAAGAAGGAGAAGTAAGGAGAAGGGGGCCCGGGAGGAAGCACGGGCGCCGGAAGGCACCGACGCGTAGCGGCCGGGGGAATGCGGTGGGGGGGTGACCCGGGCCCGGAGGCACCGGGACCCGGGTCACGTCAGGGGGGCGGGCCTCAGTCGAAGGTCTCCACGAACTCCTGCGGCGGGCCCAGCTCCGGCCGGTCGCGCAGCTCGATCCGGTCGCCGAAGCGCTCCAGTTCGAGCACCGTCACGGTGTTGCCGCCCGCGGCCAGCAGCGGCGCGGGCACGTACAGCGTCAGCTGCGGACCGATTTCCCAATAGCGGCCCAGCAGCGTGCCGTTGACCCAGGCGAAGCCCTTGCCGAAGCCGGGGAAGGCGAGGAAGGTGTCGGCGGGCCGCGGCACGCTGAACGACGCGACGGCGAAGCCCGCGCCGCCCGAGGGCGCGGCCGCGTCCGGCGCGATCCGCACGTCGTCCGGCGACCATTCGTCCAGCGGGAGTTCACGCATCTCCCAGCCGTGCACCAGCCGCCGCTCGACGCGGACCCCACCGAGGATGCCCTTGCCCTGGCCCAGCAGCGGGCCGTAGTTGATCCGGCCCTGGTTCTCCACCAGCAGTTCGAGCCGGACCCGCTGCCCGGCGCCCTCGACGGCCAGCGAGCCGGTCTCCTGGTCGAGCACGCCCAACGGCACCCCGTCGGCGAAGACCTGCGCCCGGTCGTGCAGCCCGGTCACCGTCAACTCGCAGCTGCCGTGCGGCAGTCGGGGCCACGCCCGGTACAGCACCAGGCCGGAGGGCTGCCCCAGCTCCTCGAAGCTCATCGGGTACGGCGAGCGCACCGCCGCGGACATCGCGGTGAGCCCGCCGAGCAGACCCGCGCCCTGCCGCACCGGCAGGTCGCGCGGGGCGAGCAGTTCGGCCGGCGGCGGCAGCGGGCGATCCCGTGCCCCGGACGCCGCGGCGCCGTCCTGCGTCCCGGCGGCCACCGCCCGCAGCCGCTCCCGCAGCGCGAGGAACTTCGCCCCGACCGCGCCGTGTTCGGCGATCGGCGCGTCGGAGTCATAGCTGGTGACGGTCGGCTGGAAGCGGGTGCCGTCATGGTTGGCGCCCGCCCACAGGCCGAAGTTGGTGCCGCCGTGCGCCATGTAGAGGCTCACCGAGCCGCCCTCGTCCAGGATCTCGCCGAGCGTGCCCGCCGCGCTGCCGGCCGAGCGGACGTGGTGCGGGTCGCCCCAGTGGTCGAACCAGCCGTTCCAGAACTCGGCGCAGACGAACGGCTCGTCGGCCCGGCGCTCGCGCAGCAGCCGCGCCGCCTGCCCGGCCCGCGAGCCGAACGTCGCGGTGGCCAGCACCCCCGGCAGCGAACCGCCGTCCTGCATCAGCTCGGTCGGGCCGTCCGCGGTGCACAGCAACTCGCTGATCCCGCGATCCACCAGCGCGTCCCGCAGCCACTCCAGATAGTCGGTGTCGTCGCCGTAGCTGCCGTACTCGTTCTCCACCTGCACGGCGACCACCGGCCCGTCGTACGCCGCCTGCGCCGCCGCGATCTTCGGTACCACGACGTCGAACCAGCGTGCCACCTCGTCCAGGAACAGCCGCTGCGAGGTGCGCGGCCGCAGCCCTGGCATGCCGGTCAGCCACGAGGGCAGCCCGCCGTTGTCCCACTCCGCGCAGATGTACGGGCCCGGGCGGACGATCACGTCCAGGCCGGCGTCCTGCGCGAGGTCGAGGAACCGTGCGAGGTCGCGCGGGCCGTCGAAGCGGGGCGCCGACCGGCGCGGCTGGTGGAAGTTCCACGGAACGTACGTGTCCACGGTGTTGAGGCCCAGCGCGGCCAACCGGGCCAGCCGGTCCGCCCATTGCGCCGGGTGCACCCGGAAGTAGTGCAGCGACCCGGCGAGTATCCGGTGCGGCTCGCCGTCCCGCAGGAGTTCGCCCCGCGGGTAGGACAGGATCGGGGCGGGTGGCTGCGCCGGGCTCCCGACCGGGACCACGGCGGCCGTCGCGTCCCGCTGATCGGCAGTGTCCCGCTGATCGGCGTCCACGCCCACCGCCATCCCGCGGAATGATACCGATACCGTCCGGTCCACCGCCGACTTCGCCATGCTCGCTCCCTAGTGACGTGCTCACGGGTGGAGCAACCTCGGGGGAACTGTTGCACAGGATGATATCGATGCCAAGCCCGGCCGGTGCCGGGTGTCCGGCGGCCCCTGGGTGGCCCCTCCCCGGGGCCGGGGTGTCCTTCACGGGCGGCGGCCACCCCCGAGGGGCGCTCGGCCGCACGGGAGGGCGGCGGATGGGACCGTTATCATCGGGGGAGGAGCGGAAGGGGCCCATGGAGAAGCAGAGCGGGCGCGAGAGCGTACGGCCGCCGGGGATGACGGACGTCGCGCGGGTCGCGGGAGTGTCCGCGCAGACGGTCTCCCGGGCGCTGGCCGGGCACCCGAACGTGCAGGAGAAGACCCGCGCGAAGGTGCTCGCCGCGGTGGAGCAGCTCGGCTACCGGCGGAACAACGCCGCCCGCATGCTCTCCTCCGGCCGCAGCCGCACCATCGGCGTGGTCACCCTCCAGACCAGCTTCTACTCGCGCACCGCGCTCACCTCGGGGATCGAGCACGCCGCGCAGGCCGCCGGGTACGCGGTGAGCACCGCCACCACCGCGTCGCTGGACACCTCCGCGATCGAGGGGGCGCTGCAGCGGCTGGCCGACCAGCACGTGGAGGGCGTGATCCTCGCGGTGCCGCTGATCCATGTCTCGCGGCAGATCGAGCAGTTGACCGGTGCGGTGCCCACCATCACCATCGACGGCTCGCGCACCTCGGCGACCGAGGTGGTCGCCGTCGACCAGTCGCTCGCCGCGCGGCTGGCGACGCGGCACCTGCTCGACCTGGGCCACGAGACGGTGTGGCACGTGTCCGGGCCCGGGCAGTGGCTGGACGCGGCGAGCCGCGCGGCCGGCTGGCGGGCCGAGCTGGAGGCCGCCGGGCGTACCGTCCCGCCGGAGCTGGCGGGGGACTGGTCGCCCGCGTCCGGCTACCGCAACGGCCTGATCCTGGGCCGCATCCCCGACGTCACCGCGGTGTTCGTGGCGAGCGACGAGATGGCGTTCGGCGTGATCAGGGCGCTGCACGAACTCGGGCGCAGGGTGCCGGACGACATCTCCGTGGTCGGGGTCGACGACATCGCGCTCGCCGAGTACTGCTCGCCCTCGCTGACCACGGTCGCGCAGCCGTTCGCGGAGATGGGGGCGCTCGCGGTGGCGCACCTGGTCCGGGCGATCGCCGAGCCGGGCGCCGCCCCCGAACCCGCTTCCGTGGAGCCCACGTTGGTGGTCCGCGCGAGCACTGCTCCCGTCAGGGTGCCCTGACCCTCCGGGGTGGTGGGTGCTGTCGGTCGAGGGACCACCCGCCGGTGGTGGGTTTCGCGCGCCGTTCCCCGCGCCCCTTTGCCGACCTGGGTGCCCCGTCCCGCCCGTCGAGGGACCACCCGCCGGTGGCGGGTTGGCCGCGCCGTTGTCCCCCAGAGCTTCGCCCGGGTGGGGGCGCCCCCGGCGGAGCCAGGGGGAGCGGCCCCATGCGCCCGCTATCCGGCTGGACCGGATGCTCATCGGGTGTGCGGCGATATCAGGCTTGCTCGCTTGGTTCACAGACTCTGGTGTTATCGATGCCATCGCGGCTACAGTCGGCACCACTTTCGGCGCTCTCCCAGCCCTAGGCGGTAGTTGGCATGACCTTGAGCATGACCTCGAGCCCACCCCGTTCACCGCGTCGCAGACGTAGCCGGCGGCTTGCGACCGCGGTCGCGTTCCTCGCCTCGCTGACGTTGCTGTCGGTCGGCGTGACCCCCGCGCTGGCGGCGGCGCCGGCCGCGCAGGCGGCCGCGGACCCCGGCACACCCATCGACCCGGGCCAGTACAGCCTGGTCGGCGCCGACTCGCAGTCGCCGGCGTATCCGGCGCCGCCGGCGCTGGACGGCACCGCGCTCGCGGCGTTCGACGACGACACCGGCACGCAGTGGACCGTCGCGTACGACGTCGTGAACGGGGCCGGCGTCGCCAAGACGCCGATGCCGCACTGGCTCACCGTCGACGTGGGCGGGTCGTTCACCCTCACCGGCCTCGACTACTCCGTGAAGAAGCAGGACAACGGCCCGGTCAAGGACTTCAAGGTCTACGTCACCGACGACCCGGCCGTCGCGAAGGACCCGAAGGGCGACTGGGGCGCACCCGCCGCCACGGGGTCGTTCCACCAGCCCACCGCCGACACCGAGGTGCAGACGGTCGCGTTCGACAAGCCGGTCAAGGGCCGTTACGTCAGGTTCGAGGCGGACAGCGCGATCAACGGCAGCGACAACGCGTCCGTCTCCGAGCTGCGGGTGCGCGCGACCGGCGACACCACGCCCGCGCCGGTGACGCCGCCGCCCCCGGCGCACCCCGCCACCCCGGTGACCCTGTCCCGCGGCGGGCTGAAGGTCCAGGTGGCCAAGGAGTTCCCGCAGGTCGTGTCGTACGCGATGGACGGCGGCACGCTCGGTGGGCAGCCGTCGGTGCTGGACACCTTCGACATCAACGGCAAGGCGCACACCGCGACCACCGCGATGCGCGTCACGGGCGACACCGCGACGTACACCTCCACCTTCGCCGACCTGCCGAACGTCACCATCACCTCGGCGATCACCGTGACCGCGAAGAAGACCGTGGTGTTCGAGGTGAAGAAGATCGCCGGCAGTGCGGCCCGCACCGTGGACGAGCTGTCGATCCCCGACCAGTCGCTGGTGTCGGTCGACACCTCCGACCCGCACGCGAACCTGGCCCGTACCAGGATCTCCACCGACTCCACCACGACCGCCGACCAGTTCATCGCGGTCACCGGGGCCACCACGCCGGACGCCGCGTCGGTCGGCACCCCCTACGGCTTCGTCGCCGACTCCCGGCTGTCCGCGGGGCTGCTCACCGACGCCACCGACGACGCCGCGCAGGACAACAACGACAACGGCAACACCCGGCTCCAGTCGCGGATCGTGGACGCGGGCGGCGGCGCCCGGCGCGCGGAGCTGTCGGTCGGCAACTACACCTACGCGGCCAAGGGCGCGACCGACCCGCGGGTGGCGACGTACACGCTGCCGAAGACCACGGTGGTGCTGGCCGGGGACGCCAACGGCGACGGCCAGGTGACCTGGGAGGACGGCGCGATCGCCTACCGGAACGCGATGACGCGCCCGCTGGGCGCGGACCGGGTCCCGGAACGCGTGGTGCAGCACATCCCGTTCAACTTCGCCAGCGAGGCGACCAACCCGTTCCTGAAGACGCTCGACAACGTCAAGCGGATCTCGCTGGCCACCGACGACCTCGGCCAGTGGGTGCTGGAGAAGGGCTACGCCAACGAGGGCCACGACTCCGGGCACCCGGACTACGGCGGCGACTACAACGTGCGGGCCGGCGGGTTGAGCGACCTCAACCAACTCGCCGCCCAGGGCGCGAAGTACAACGCCGACCTGGCCGTGCACGTCAACGTCACCGAGGCGTACCCGCAGGCGAAGCACTTCAGCTCCGGCCTGGTCCAGGGCCAGGTCAACGGCTGGGACTGGCTCAACCAGTCGTACCACATCGACCAGCGCACCGACCTGGGCAGCGGCGCGATCCTCGACCGCTTCAAGGAGCTGCGCAAGGAAGCGCCCGGCATCAAGACCGTCTACATCGACGCCTACTACTCCAGCGGCTGGCTCGCCGACGAACTCGCCACCCAGCTGCACAAGATGGGCTTCGAGGTCGCCAGCGAGTGGGCGTACAAGTTCGAGGGCGAGTCGATCTGGTCGCACTGGGCCAGCGACAAGAACTACGGCGGCCCCACCAACAAGGGCATCAACTCCAACATCGTCCGCTTCATCGGCAACACCGACCGTGACGTGTGGAACGTCGACCCGCTGCTCGGCGGCTCCGACATCAAGGAGTTCGAGGGCTGGACCGGCCAGGACGACTGGAACGCCTTCTACAGCAACATCTTCACCGAGAACCTGCCCACCAAGTTCCTCCAGCACTACCAGGTGACGGACTGGGACTTCGGGAAGTCCGCCCGGCTCACCGGCGGGGTCGACGTCGCGATGACCGACGGGGTGCGGCAGATCACCATGGGCGGCGCCCTCGTCCTGAAGGGCGACAGCTACCTGCTGCCGTGGGGCGAGGCCAAGGGCGGCGACGGCACCTCCTCGCCGAGCGACGCCGACAAGATGTACGCCTTCAGCGCGTCGGGCGGCACCCACACCTTCGGGCTCACCGCGCAGTTCGCCCGGGACCGGCACTTCACCCTCTACCGGCTCACCGACACCGGCCGGGTCAAGGCCGCCGACATCACCCCGTCCGGTGGCCAGGTCACCCTGACCACCACCAAGAACCAGCCGTACGTCCTGGTGCCGACCGGCGGCAAGGCCCCGCACACGGACGTGGACTACGGCCAGGGCAGCGGCCTGTCCGACCCGGGCTTCAACGCGGGCGACCTGACCGCCTGGCACCCGACCGGCGGCGCGGCCGTCGCGCGCACCACCAACGGCGACAACGTCGCCCGCCTCGGCACCGGCGCCGCGTCCGGCATCTCCCAGCAGGTCAAGGGACTGAAGGCCGGGAAGACCTACACGCTCAGCGCCGACGTCGAGATCGCCAAGGGGCAGCGGCGCGCCGTCACCCTCGGCGTCAGCGGCGGCAAGCAGCCCGCCGCGAACACCTTCGACACCACACCCGCGCCCAACGAGGTGGCGGCCGACGCCAAGGAGGGGACGTACGCCCAGCGCGCCTCGGTCACCTTCACCGCACCGCCCGGCGGCCGGGTCACCGTCGCCATCGGCGCCGCCGCGGGCGACCCGGCGGTCACCCTGGACGACGTGCGGCTGATGGCCGACAGCACCGTCCCGCTGCCCAAGGCCGGCAGCAAGGCGGCCGACGGCACCCTCGTCGCGAGCGAGGACTTCGAGGGGAACCAGCCCGGCTGGGGCCCCTTCGTGAAGGGCGACGCGGGAGGCGTCACCGACCCGCGCACCAGCATCAGCGACCTGCACGCGCCCTACAGCCAGAAGACCTGGAAGAACACCTACGCCCCCTACAACTCCGGCACCCTCAAGGGTCAGGCGGTGGACGACGTCATCGGCGGCGACCACTCGCTGAAGGCCCACGAGGAGAACACCGGACTGGTCTACCGCACGGTCCCGGCGACCGTGCCCTTCACCGCCGGGCACCAGTACCGGGTGTCGTTCAGGTACCAGACCAACGTGGCCGGGCAGTGGGCCTGGGTGACGGGCGCCGACACCGTCGGCGGCGGCAAGGTCACGTCGAAGGACGTCACCCGCGACACCCTCGACCCGGCGCTGGACACCGCCACCTACAGCAAGGACATCGTGGCCGGGTGCGGTGACACCTGGGTGGGCCTGCGCAAGCTCGGCGGGGCTTCCGGCACGGACTTCGTGCTGGACGACTTCACCGTCACCGACCTCGGCCCCTCGGCCACCGGGCCGGCCTGCGCGAGCGTCACGGTGCCGCCCACCGCGGAGTTGAGCCCCGGGGTGCCGAGCGAGTATGCCACCACCTTCACCAACAGCGAGACCACCGACGCCACCGGCGTGCGGATGACACTCGACGGGCTGCCCGCGGGCTGGACCGCCGAAGTGGAGAAGCAGGGCGGCAACGCCTTCGCGGCCGTCAAGCCCGGTGCGAGCGCGACCACCACCTGGCTGATCACCGCGCCGGCCGGTGCGGCGGGCACCTCGGCGAGCTGGAAGGCCACCGCCTCCTACACCAACGGCGGCGCCACCAAGACCGTCGCCACCGACGCCAAGGCGACGGTCGCCTCCCGCGCGCTGCTCTCGCCCGGCTCCATGACCGCCACCGCCGACTCCGAGAACCTCTCCTCCGACCCCACCGAAGGCCCGGTCGCCAACGTGCTCGACGGCGACCCCGGCACCATCTGGCACACCGACTACACCAACTCGGAGGCGCCCTACCCGCACTGGGTCACCCTGAAGCTGTCCGGACCCGCCGACGTCGACGGCTTCGGCTACCTCGACCGCCAGAGCGGCGGCCTCAACGGCCGGATCGGTGACTACGAGATCGCGGTCTCCGACGACGGCACCACCTGGCAGACCGTCACCCACGGCACCCTCGTGGACTCCCCGCAGACGCAAGCGATCAACTTCCCCCCGGTCAGGGCCTCCTACGTCCGCTTCACCGGGCTGAACGCGCTCAACGGCCTGCCGTTCGCGGCCGCCGCCGAGATGCGGGTCTACGGGTCGTACGCCAACCCGCCGGTGGGCTACCCGCCGCAGTAGGGCAGACGCACGGAAACCGGGGTGGCCGCTCTTCACGGAGAGCGGCCACCCCGGGCGCGGTTCCGGCCGCCGCGGGGCACGCAGGACGCGAGCAGCCCCGGGCGCGGGTCCCGCGAGGGCGCGGTCAGGCCATCCGCAGCGGCTTGTGCAGCCCGGACAGCTCCAGCAGGTCCACCGGCACGACCTCCTGGGTGCGGTCGTCGATCACCGACACCCGCACCGCGGGGCTCGGGTTCGCGTCCCTGGTCGCCTGGTCGTCCAGAGCGAACAGCACGTTCACCGGCCGCGCGCCGCCCGCGTCGTGGTGCACGCCGGCGAACCGCAGCACCCGCCAGCCCTCGTCGTCCCAGGAGTCCAGGAGCGCGGAACGGACGATCGGCGCCGATGCCTGCCAGGCGAGCGAGCGCTCCAGCAGTTCCACCGACGCCTCGACGGGCACCCAGCCGCGCGGGCCGGCCGGCAGCGGAGTGCCGAAGACCCGCAGCCGCAGCCGCCGCAGCGGCATCCACACCCGGTCCAGGTCGGTGGACAGGGCGAGCAGGCCCGCCGCGGCCACCGCGACCACCAGCACCGACCAGCCCGGGTCCCGGGCCACCCGCGACCACCAGGCGGTGCCCGCGAAGGCCGCGGCCACCCCGCCGGCCAGTACCGCGCCGGCCCGCAGGAACGAGCGCACGCCGATCGGACCCTCGTCACGGGCACTGCAACCGCAGGAGGACTGCGGCGCGGTCGCCTTCGCATAGCCGAGGTAGCCGGTGAAGCCCGCCCCGAGCAGCGCGGTGGCCGCGCCGGGCAGGACCGTGCCGGGGAAGGCGGCCAGCAGGCCTGCGGCCACCACGAGTTCGACGGCCCCCACCGCGCGCAGCGCGAACGCCGCCCGGTGGCCGTTGCCGAGCACCCGCACCAGTACGGTGTTCGCCGCCACCTGCGCGGTGCGCCGGCCCAGCAGCTTGGCCGCGCCGCTCACCGCGAGCAGCACACCGCACACCAGGGGAGCGAGGTCGAGGATCATCGCGCCGCTCCTCAATGGCCGACCGTGACGCGGGCGATGTCCACCGAGTCGTCCGCGGGCCGCCAGGCGCCGAGCACCTGCGCCGACTGCCCGATCCGCACCCGGGACAGGTCCGGGGTGAGCGACCCGCCGAGGTAGGACGCGGTGGTCGTCTGGGGCACGATCCGGCCCACCACGGCGTGGTTGCCGTCGCCGTGCGTGAGGTGCAGGCGGTCCTTGGCGATGCCCCGGATCGTGCAGAACAGGTTCACGATGTTCACCCACACCGCGTCGGCGGCGATGGTGCCGTCGGGCATGTCGACGCCCCGCGCGTACAGGCCGTCGCCGACCTCGATCGCGTCGGCGGTGGTGGTGTGCAGCTTCCAGACGCTGGTGGCGTTGGTGAGTTGGATCAGGTGCCGGTCGCCGTACGAGCCGGCCACTTCGAGCACGGTGCCCTTGATGGCGGTGATCCGGCCCTCGGCGAACGCCGACTTGGCGATCGCGGGGTCGAGGGAGGGGGACGGCGCGGCGAACGCGGCGTCCGCGTCGAGTCCACCGAGCGCCGAGGCGCCCACGATGGTGGCGCCGCCGAGCGCGGCGGTGGTCAGGAAGCGCCTGCGGTCGAAGCCGGAACGGGCTCTGGGGTCTTGGCGGTTGCTCATGTCGGTGCTCCTCCTGCCGGGTCGGGTCACTCGTAGATGTAGACCGGCAGCAGGCCGGAGCTGAGACTCCCGATCGCCGAGAAGGCCGCCGGGGTCAGGTCGATCACGCGGTTGGTGCGGCAGGCGCCGTTGCAGCAGGTGGCCTCGCCGCAGAAGCTGTGGGTGCTCGGGCCGCAGTCGGAGATCGTGACGCAGACCTGGGCGCCGGAGCACTGGTGCTTGACGTTCATCACCGAACCGCAGCCGCGCTGCGGGAGGCCCTCGCCGCACAGGTCGGGCCGGGTGATGTTGAAGCACGCCTGGCTGGCGTAGGGCCAGGCGGCCTGGTTGGAACTGGACTGGCAGGTGCCGCAGGCGCCGGTGCCGGCGCTGCCGCAGGGGCCCCAGGAGCTGCCGCAGCAGAACCAGGAGGTCTCACCTGCCCAGAGGCTGGTCGATCCGCAAGCCATGTCGGGTTCCCTTCGCTGTTGTCGGAATACCGAGATGTCCTGTGCATGACAACTCGGGATACGAGGTGGGGTTCGCGGGAGTTCGGGAGGAGTTCAGGGTGCGGCGTACGAGGTGTGACGTACGAGGTGCGATGCGCGGGGTGCGGCGTACGAGGTGGGATGCGCGAGGTGCGGCGTACGAGGTGCGATGCGCGAGGTGCGGCGTACGAGGTGCGACGTGCGAAACGCGGTCTGCGACGTACGGTCTGCGACGTGCCCGGGGTGTGGCGTGCCCGTGGTGTCTCGTGGAGCCGCACGCGACGCGGCGCTGCGCGCGTGGGCCCGGGGATCGGGCGCCTCCGGCTGTGCCGGGTGGGGACGTTGGGGCTGTAGTGCGGTGGAGCACGGCCATGATGCGCGCTTCTACGCGCGTCCGCCAGAGGGCGGACGCGCGTAGATGGTTTCCCGGTGCACCGACGGTGGCCGGAATCGTCATAACCCTGTCCTTGCCGCCATTCCCGGGCCGCGCCCAGGATGGAGACGTGACCAGCCGCCGTATCGTCTTCGCCGTCTACCCGGACTTCCAGATCCTGGATCTCACCGGGCCGCACGAGGTGTTCGCGAGCGCCGGACGGATAGCCGCCGCGGCGGGCGCCGGGGCGGCGGACCCCCACGTGGGTGACGGCGCGGACCGGACGGTGATCGAGGTCGTGTCCGCCGAGGCCGGCCCGGTCGCGTCGAGCGGCGGCCTCGCGGTGACCCCGACGCTGCCCCCCGCGCGAGTCGGCAGCCCGGTCGACACGCTCGTCGCGGTCGGTGGACCCGGCGTCCAACGAGCCTGCCAGGAACGGGAGTTCGTCGAGTGGTTCGCGGCCACCGCGCGCACCGCCCGGCGTACCGCGTCCGTGTGCAGCGGCGCCTTCCTGCTCGCCGAGGCCGGGCTGCTCGACGGGCGCCGGGCCGTCACCCACTGGTCGGTCTGCGCCGAACTGGCCGAGCGCTACCCGGCCGTCACGGTCGACCCCGACCCGATCTTCGTCCGCGACGGCGACGTGTGGACGTCGGCCGGGGTCACCGCGGGCATCGACCTCGCGCTCGCCATGGTCGAGGCGGACCACGGCCCGGAGGTGTCCAGGACGATCGCCCGTCACCTGGTGATGTTCGTGCAACGACCGGGCGGACAGGCCCAGTTCAGTACCCAACTCGCCGCGCAGCGCCCGGACAGGTCGCCGCTGCGGGAGGTGCTGGACTGGATCGCGGACCACCTCTGCGACGATCTCGCGGTGCCCGCGCTCGCCGCCCGCGCCGGGATGAGCGAGCGCAACTTCACCCGCGTCTTCCGCGCCGAGACCGGCCGCACCCCGGGGGCGTACGTCGAGGGCGCCCGGATCGAGGCCGCGCGCCGGCTGCTGGAGTCCACCGGCGCCACGCTCGACGGCGTGGCCCGCAGGTGCGGGTTCGGCACGGTCGAGACGCTGCACCGCAGCTTCAAGCGCCGGGTCCGGGTCACTCCGGGGGAGTACCGACGGCACTTCTCCGTGCCCTCGCCCGTGCCCGTACCCGCGCCGGCGCCCGATCCCGTTCCCGTACCCGCGGGTCCGGCCGCAGCCGCCGAACCGCCCCGGTAGCCGGCCGGATCGCTGCCCTGGGCGCCTTCCGGCCACTCGCCCGGGCTCGGCGTACCACCGGGCCCCTGACCCCCAACTGCCTCTTCCTGCCCACGAGTCGACGAACCGACCGCATGTCAGGTCGACAAACCGACACGCCCGTACGGCGACACGTACCGGCCCCCAAGGGTCCGGAGCGGCGTCGGACACGCCCGAAAACGATCACTCCCGAAAGGTTCCGCCCGTGCGAATCGTCGTTCCGGTCTTCGACGGCTTCACCTCGCTCGACGCCATCGGCCCCTACGAGTTGCTGCGGATGCTGCCCGGCGCGGAGGTGGTCTTCGCCGCGCAGTCCACCGCCCCGGTCACCGACGACGCCGGCTGGCTGACCGTGATCCCGTCCGCCACGCTCGACGCGACGGCGTCGGCCGACGTGCTGCTCGTGCCCGGCGGCCCCGGCGCGTCCCGCAACCTCGGCAACGAGGCGCTGCTGGAGTGGATTCGCCGCATCCACGCCACCACCCGGTGGACCACGTCGGTGTGCACCGGCTCGCTGCTGCTGGGCGCCGCCGGGCTGCTGGACGGGCTGACTGCCACCACGCACTGGAGCGCGGCCGGGAAGCTGGCGTCCTTCGGCGCCACCTACACCGAGCAGCGGGTGGTGGAGCAGCCCGGGGGGATCATCACCTCGGCGGGCGTCTCCTCCGGGATCGACATGGCGCTGCGGCTCGCCGAACTCGCCGCGGGCCGGGTCGCCGCCGAGGCGTTCCAGCTCGCCATCGAGTACGACCCGCAACCGCCGTTCGACTCCGGCGCGCTGTCCAAGGCGTCCCAGGAGGCGAAGGACTACCTCGCGGCGCGCTGAGCCGCGGGCGCGTGGGACGCCGCCCCGCCGTGCCACCCGCCCTGCGGGCGCGGCGCCGGCGGGGCACCGGGCGCGGGGGAGGCGGAGCGCGCGGCCGGAGCGGACGCCGGCGCGCCCGCGTCCTGGCCCGCAGCGGCGTCCGCACCCGCGTCCTCGTCCGTAGCCGGACCCTCGTCCGTACCCGGGTCCGGCTCCCGATCGGCGCCGGACCCCGCCCCGTCCGCCTCCTGCCCCTCCGGCAGCCGCGGATCGGCGGCCCGCAGCCGCTCGGCCGCCCGCTCCACCGTCTCCACCAGCGGCAGCACCCGCTCGGCCACGCGCTCCCGCAACGCGATCTCGGTGCGGGTCCTGACCACCCCCGGCAGCCGTATCAGCCGCTGGATGATGTCCTCCAGGTGCGCGTTGTCGCGGGCCACGACCCGGGCCAGCAGGTCGCCGCCGCCGGTGATCGAGAACGCCTCGATGATCTCGGGCACCACCGCCAACTCGGTGCCGATCTCGTCGAGATGGCCCTGTGCGACCTCGATCCGGACGAACGCCAGCACCGGGTGGCCGAGGGCCGCGGGCGAGACCCGCGGGCCGGCGGTGGTGATCACGCCGTCGCGCTCCATGCGGTCCAGCCGCGCCTGGAGGGTGCCGCGGGCGACGCCGAGGATACGGGCGTACTCGCGGACGCTGGTACGCGGCTGCTGGAGGAGCAGCCGCAGGATACGGGCGTCCAGGGCGTCGACGGGCATGGGCCGGTGGTCCCCTCACGGCTGTGTTCTTGGCATATTCACCGTACCGACGGGTCGTCGGCCGACGATCATTTCGAGCCACCGCCATGGCCGACGGAAAAGTCGGGCCGGAAGGGAACCGGCGGACCATCGGCGGAATCTTCATATTCACGGGCACGAACCGGGCCGTGCGCATAGGCTCCGGCCACACCCGGGCGCGATCACGCGCGCCCGGCGATGTCGACGGTGACCGAGGGTGGGGGAGTTCGCGGTGTCTTGGGATGGGCAGAACGGGGCTGGTGGCGGCGGTGGTTACGGTGCGCCGCCACCCGGCGGCGCGGGAGGACCCGGTGGTCCGGGCGGTCCCGGCAGCCCGCCGGGAAGCGGCTACGGCAGCCCCGGCGGCTACGGCGCACCGCCACCCGTCCCGCCCGTCCCGCCGGCTCCGCCCACCGCCGGCGGCTACGGTGGCTACGGCGCCCCGGTGGGCGGCTTCGGCCCGCCCGGCAGCGGCCCCGGCGGATATCCGCCGCCCCCGCCGCCCGCGCCCCCCGCCGCGCCCAAGCCGCCCGCCGACGCGCTGCGGGCCGTCGCCGTGGGGCTGCTCAACCTCAGTGGCCTCGGCCTCGGTTACGCCTTCATGCGCCGCTGGCTGGGCCTGGCGATCTGCCTGATCGCCACCGCCGCGCTGGTGGTCGTCGCGCTGCCGGCCAAGCCGGACGGCGTCTCCGGCGGCGTCCTCGCCGGCTATCTGGCTTTCCTGGTGCTGGCCGCCGCACACGGCGCGTGGCGCGGCCTGCGCACCCGCCTGTCGTGGCCGCCGCTCGCACCGGTCGCGGTCGTGGTCGGCCTGGTGCTGCTCGCCGTGCCGGCCGGCGGCGTGGTCCTCTACGACAACGCGCGGGACAACGCGACGCAGAAGATGCTGCTGGACCGCCTCGCCGCGGCCGACAGCAAGGTGACCGCCGCCAAGGGCAAGGACTTCTCGTCCGCCCAGCCCGCGTACAAGTCGGCCCTCGCCTCCTACAGCGACCTCAAGAAGCACCACTCCGGCTCCAAGGCCGCCAAGTTGGTGCCCGCCCGGCTGCAGACGTTCTACTCGACGGTCGCCGCGCCGTTCGACCAGCAGCAGTACTGCGACGCCATACCCCCGCTGAAGTACCTGCGCACCGTGCCCGACTCGTTCGGCAAGGACGGCGTCGGCTCGCTGGCCACCTGGCCCGACGACAAGCTGGCGACGTCGCTGTACGAGTGCGGGGTCGTCGACCTGCAGAGCACCGACCAGTCCACCTCCTCCGGCGGCGACGAGAACGACCTGGGCGAACTGCTCACCACCTTCCCGCAGTCGCCGCAGGCCGCGAAGGTGGAACCGGCGGTCAGCTCCACCATCGACAAGGCGGCCAAGGCGATCGGCGGCAGCGACCCCTGCGGCGCCACCCAGAAGGTCACCGGCCTCGGCTCCTTCGCCACCACCCTCTCCGGCAAGGCGCACGGCAGCGCCGCGGCGGCCCTGGCCAAGGACTCCTCGCGTGCGGGCAGCCATGTGGAGTCGGGTACGTACGCGTGCGGCGTGCACCAGTACAAGGCCGGTGACTTCGACACGGCGCTCACCACGATGAACGACTTCACCGGCAAGTACCCGCACGACAAGAACCACGCGCTGGCCCACAAGTTCGCCATCGCCGCGGAGATCGCCAAGGAGGAGGCCCCGGCCGGCAAACACGTGCCCACGATGGCCTCCGGCGGCAGCATCAAGCTGATCGTCAGCAACGACAGCCCTGACCCGGTGCAGATCCTCTACACCGGCAAGGTCACCGGCAGCTTCACCCTCAAGGCGTGCGGGAGTTGCCACGCCTACTCCAGCGAGGCCAGTGCGCAGGGCAGCGCCTGCCAGGCCAGCGGCAAGCACTACCCGGAGAAGACCATCTACCTGCCGACCGGCACCATCTACTTCCTGCACAAGCCGTCGGGCGATTCGGGCGCCACCTCGCACGCGGACTCCGAGACGCTGCGTTCGGGCAGTTACTACACGGACTGCGCCTACACCGTGTCGTCCTACGGCGGTTTCTGACCGTCCGCGGAACGGAATCCGGACCCCCGGGGCGCCCGACGGCGTCGCCCCGGGGGTCCGACATGCCCCCACCGGGTGACCCGGGGGCGACGCCGACCGCCGCAGGTACTACTCTCAGCCGCCGTACAGGTGTCAGTCGGAAGAGGTACGGCAAGTGGCCGCACACGCATACATCGGGTCGTTCACGTCGGCGGGCGGGCACGGGCTCACCGCCGCCGAGGTCGACCCGGGCACGGGCGCGCTGACCGCGCTCGGCCACACCGCCGAGGTGCGGAACCCGTCCTTCCTCACCGCGTCCGCCGACGGGGGCACGCTCTACGCGGTCGGCGAGACCGATCCGGACGGCACGGCCGCCGCGTTCTCGCTGGCCGACCCGGCCGCCCCCAAGCTGCTCGGCGTCCCCGTGCCGGTCCGCGGCGGCGCGCCGACGCACCTGGCGCTGCACCACGGCCACCTGGTGACCGCCAACTACGCGGCGCCCGGCAGCGTGAGCGTGCTGGCCGTCGAGGACGACGGCGCGCTCGGCGCGGTCCGGTGCGTCCTGGCGCACGAGGGCGACGGGCCGAACCCGCAGCGCCAGGAGGCCCCGCACGCGCACGCGGTGCTGCCCGACCCCAGCGGCCGCTGGCTGCTCAGCGTGGACCTCGGCACGGACTCGGTACGGGTCTGCGAACTCGACCCGGCCACCGGCGAGCTGGAGGTCGAGCGGGAACTCGGCCTGCGCTCCGGCATCGGCCCGCGCCACCTCACCTTCCACCCCGACGGCGGCCACGCCTACGTGATGAACGAGCTCGACTCGGTCGTCACCGTCTGCCGTTGGGACGCCGACAAGGGCAGCCTCCGGCCGCTCGCCGAGACACGGGTGCTGCCCGACGGCGTCAAGGGCGACAACTACCCCTCGGAGCTGGTGGTCTCGCCCGGCGGCCGGTTCGCGTGGGCAGCCAACCGCGGGCACGACAGCATCGCGGTGCTCGGCATCGACGAGACGGGCGAGCAGGTCGAACTCCTCGACACCGTGAGCTGCGGCGGCGCCTGGCCGCGCCACCTCACCCTCGACCCGTCCGGCACCCGCCTGTACGCCGCCAACGAGCACTCCGGCGACGTGAGCTGGTTCGACGTCGACCCGGCCACCGGCATCCCGAAGCAGACGGGTTCGCTGGCACTGCCCGCGGTGTCCTGCGTGCTGTTCGTCTGACCGACGGCCTACCTGATCGACGGCCTACGTGACTGGCGGCCTACCTGACCGGTGGTCGGTCTGACCGGTGGTTCGTCTGACCGGCGGTCGGTCCTGCCGCGCAAGGCGGCCGTCCGCAGGCGCGCGAGCGCCCGCACAGGCGCCTCCTGGAGCGGCGCGGGCGCCCCCTCGGCTGTCCGAGG